>NZ_JBWKOU010000001.1:356626-386432 GCF_059416245.1 Curvibacter sp. GW821-FHT09D12
TGTGCGGGCCATGGCCACCATGGCCCGCACGCCCCTCATCGCAGACGGTGACACCGGCTATGGCGGCTTGCTCAATGTGCGCCACACCGTGCAGGGGTATGAAGCCGCGGGCGCGGCCTGCATCCAGCTGGAGGACCAGGAATTTCCCAAGAAATGCGGCCACACCCCCGGGCGCCGCGTGGTGCCCATGGAAGACATGGTGCGCAAGATCCGGGTGGCCGTCGAAGCCCGCCAGTCTGCCGATTTCCTGATCATTGCCCGCACCGATGCCCGCACCAGCCTGGGCTTGTCTGAGGCGCTGCGCAGGGCTGAAGCCTATGCCCGCGCAGGGGCCGACATTCTGTTCGTCGAATCCCCGGAGACCGAGGAGGAAATGCGCACCATCGGCCGCAGCTTTCACCAGCCCTTGCTGGCCAACATGGTTGAAGGGGGGCGCACCCCTGTGCTCAGCCAGGCGGATCTCGAATCGATCGGCTACAAGCTGGCGATCTTTCCGGTCACCGCCTTGCTGGCGGCGACCCAGGCCATGCAGACTGTCTACCAGGGGCTCCGTCAACAGGGCTCGTCCACCGGGGCCGGCGTGCCGTTGATGCCCTTTGGCGAGTTGACCGAGCTGATGGGGTTTCAGGAGGTGTGGGACTTTGACAAGCGCCACGCCGAGTGAACGCCGCAGAAGGTCGACGCTGACCACAACCCCAGCCCACAAGAACAGCACAGGAGACCTCACATGTTCCACGCTTTGCGCACTCGATATTCATGGCTTCGCGCCGCCCTGTCCGGGGCGGGTCCGTGGAGTCTGGCACTTTCACTGGCCATGGCTCTGGGTCAGGCCCCGGCCGGGGCCCAGGAGACGCCGTGGCCGAACAAGCCCATCCGCCTTGTGGTGCCCTTCACGCCCGGCGGTGTAACCGACACCAGCGGCCGCTTGATTGCCGAGTACCTGGGGCGCCGCCTGGGGCAGCAGGTGGTGGTCGACAACCGCCCCGGCGCCTCAGGCAACATCGGCACCAGCCAGGTGGCCCAGGCTGCGCCCGATGGCTACACCCTGGTGCTGGGCTTTGATGGCACGCTGGTGATCAATCCCCATGTGTTTGCCAAAGTGCCCTTCGACACCCTTCGGGACTTCGCGCCGATCGGCAAGATCGGCGACGCGGCGCTGATTCTGGTGGCCCATCCGGGCCTGCCCGCCAAGACCTTGCAGGAGGTGATCACCCTGTCGCAAAGTCAGGCCGGAGGTCTGTCCTACGGTACGTCCGGGACCGGTGGCACCCCCCACATCGGCGGTGAGCAGCTGGCTCAGCGCACCGGTGCCCGACTGACCCACGTGCCCTATAAAGGCGGCGGACAGGCCTTGACCGATGTGCTGGGCGGCAGCATTCCGCTGGTCTATACCGCAGTGGCTGGGGCCCATGGCCATGTCCGCTCGGGCAAATTGAGGGCCATCGCCGTGTCCAGCGCGCAGCGCAGCGCCGCCATGCCAGAGGTGCCGACCTTCATCGAGAGTGGTGTTCCAGACTTTGTCGTCACCTCCTGGGTCGGCTTGTTGGCCCCGGCCCGGACGCCCGTGCCCGTCGTGCAACGGCTCAGCGCTGAGCTGCAGGCCGTGCTGAACGACCCCGTTGTCAAGGAAAAGCTCCAGGCCATGGGCATCGATGCCAGTCCCGGCACACCGGATCAGTTTGTTGAACAAATGCGGCGTGACTTGGCGCGTTACGGTCAGGTGGTGAAGGCGGCCAATATTCGGCTTGATTGATTGGGTCGGTGAGGTCGCGACCCCGCTGGGAATGCTGCTCGTGCGAGCTTGGCGTCGCGTTCGAATCGTGCCGTGACGTACTTCTGAGTTCTTCGCCCTCATTCGATGGGCTCGGGCCGGCGTGTCGGTTTTTCGTGCGCGGGGTGGCGCTCGGGGCGCGGCGCTGCGCATCGGTGCGGGATATTGACTTGCAAATGGAAAAGGCCGCCAACTATTTCTAGCTGGCGGCCTTTGTACAAGCCAATGGTCGGAGCGGCGGGATTCGAACTCGCGACCCTCTGCTCCCAAAGCAGATGCGCTACCAGGCTGCGCTACGCTCCGACTGACGTGATTGTAGCCTGACTTTTGAGGCTATTTGATCTCTTTGAGGCAAGAATCCAAACAAAAGCAGCCGCCATTCTGTACTTTGATGAAAAAGCTGCCTTGGTTTGTGGGCCGATGAGGGGAGTCAGCTGTGCAGGCGGACCACCAGAGGCACGATCAGCAAGGCCACGATGTTGATGATCTTGATCAAGGGGTTGACGGCCGGACCCGCGGTGTCCTTGTAGGGGTCGCCGACCGTATCGCCGGTGACGGCGGCCTTGTGGGCGTCAGAGCCCTTGCCGCCGTGGTGGCCGTCTTCGATGTATTTTTTGGCGTTGTCCCAGGCCCCCCCGCCGGTACACATCGAAATGGCCACGAACAGTCCGGTGACGATGGTGCCCATCAGCAGCCCGCCGAGGGCCTTGGGGCCCAGGATCAGGCCGACCAGCACGGGGGTGACCACGGGCAGCAGGGACGGAATCATCATTTCACGGATGGCGGCCGTGGTCAGCATGTCGACGGCGCGCCCATATTCAGGGCGACCCGAGCCGTCCATGATGCCCTTGATGTCCCGGAACTGACGCCGCACCTCTTCGACGACGGCGCCCGCCGCCCGGCCCACGGCTTCCATGGCCATGGCGCCGAACAGGTAGGGGATCATGCCGCCAATGAACAGGCCCACGATCACCAGCGGGTCGGACAGATCAAAACTGATGTTCTGGCCAAAGCTCTGTAGTTTGTGGGTGTAGTCGGCAAACAGCACCAGCGAGGCCAGGCCGGCAGATCCGATGGCATAGCCCTTGGTCACGGCTTTGGTGGTGTTGCCCACGGCGTCGAGTGGATCGGTGACGTCTCGGACGGAGGAGGGCAGTTCGGCCATTTCGGCAATGCCGCCTGCGTTGTCGGTGATGGGGCCATAGGCGTCAAGTGCCACCACAATGCCCGCCATGCTGAGCATCGAGGTGGCGGCCACGGCGATGCCGAACAGGCCCGCGAGCGCATAGGCGGCCAGGATGGCGGCACAGACAAAAATCACGGGCCAGGCCGTGGAACGCATGGAGACCCCGATGCCCGCGATGATGTTGGTGGCGTGTCCGGTGGTGGAGGCCTGGGCCACATGCTGAACCGGTGGGTACTGGGTGCCGGTGTAATACTCGGTGACCCAGACGAGCGCCGCGGTCAGCACCAGGCCAACCGCACAGGCGCCAAACAAGCGCATCTGGCTGCCCGTGGCCGTGATGGCATCATCGGAAACCAGCCAGGTGGTCACCCCATAAAAGGCCACCAGCGACAGCACCCCTGCGACCGCCAGCCCCTTGTAAAGGGCAGGCATCACGTTTTTCATGCCGGGTGAAGCTTTGACAAAGAAGCATCCGATGATCGACGCGATGATGGACACGGCACCCAGTGCCAGTGGATAGAGCACCGCTTGGGTCGTGCCATGCGTCACCATCAAGGCGCCGAGCATCATGGTGGCGATCAGGGTGACCGCGTAGGTCTCGAACAGATCAGCCGCCATGCCGGCGCAGTCGCCCACGTTGTCGCCCACGTTGTCGGCGATCACGGCGGGGTTGCGCGGGTCATCTTCTGGAATGCCGGCCTCCACTTTGCCCACCAGATCCGCCCCCACGTCGGCGCCTTTGGTGAAGATGCCGCCGCCAAGCCGGGCAAAGATCGAGATCAAAGATGAGCCAAAGGCAAAGCCGATCAGTGGGTTGAGTTCCTGGGCCAGCGGGGTGTCTGGTGCGGCGCCGCTCAGCAGGTAGAGGTAAAAGCCGCTGACGCCCAGCAAACCCAGGCCCACCACCAGCATTCCTGTGATGGCCCCGCCGCGAAAGGCCACATCGAGCGCGGGCCCGATGCCGTGCGTGGCGGCCTGGGCCGTGCGCACGTTGGCGCGCACCGAGATGTTCATGCCGATGAAGCCGCAGGCCCCGGACAGAACGGCGCCGATCACGAAGCCGATGGCCGAGGCGGGGTCGAGAAACAGGCCGATGAGCACGGCCAGAACCAGCCCGACCAGGGCAATGGTCTTGTATTGACGGGCCAGATAGGCTGCGGCGCCTGATTGGATGGCGGCTGCGATCTCCTGCATGCGCGCGTTGCCGGCGTCTTTGGCCAGAATCCAGCTTCGGGCCCAGAAGCCGTAGGCCACGGCGATGGCACCGCAAGCCAGCGCGAGGATCAGCGCAGGATGGTTTGTCATGCTGTTCTCCTTGGTGAATACGCTTGGAAGAGACACAACGCACCGGGAGTGTCTCCGCTGCGTTGCTTCCTCGCAGCGCCCCTGGGGCAGCGATTGGCCAACGCTTCAATATACGGCGGAAACCGAAAAACGTCTGCTGCGCTGCATCACGCAAGGCTCGCGAAAGTAAAATCAGTCCTAATCCGGCCGGCCAACGGCCCGATCCGTTCGATCAACCCTAACCAAGACCGAAACAACATGGCTCTCGACAAAGTCAAACCAGGCGACAAGGCTCCCGACGCATTCAACGTGATCATCGAAATTCCGATGAACGCGGATCCGATCAAGTACGAAGTGGACAAGGAATCTGGCGCGATCTTCGTGGACCGCTTCATGGGCACCGCCATGCATTACCCGACCAACTACGGCTACGTGCCGCAGACCATCAGCGGTGATGGCGATCCGGTGGATGTGCTGGTGATCACACCCTTTCCGCTGATTCCGGGCGTGGTGGTGACCTGCCGTCCGATCGGGATCCTGAAGATGGAAGACGAAGGCGGCGTGGATGGCAAGGTGCTGGCGGTTCCTACCGACAAGATCCTGCCGATCTACACCCACTGGCAAAAGCCTGAAGACATCAATCCGCTGCGTCTGAAGCAGATCGCGCATTTCTTCGAGCACTACAAGGACCTGGAACCCGGCAAGTGGGTCAAGGTGCTGGGTTGGGAAGGCGTTGATGCCGCCAAGCAGGAGATCCTGGACGGCATGGCCAATTTCGCCAAGCAAGACTGAGTCTTTTGAGCTCACTGCGGCGGCGCCCTCGGGCGTGGCCTAAATATGCCCGTTGCCAGTGGTGACGGGCATTTTTGTTGGTGGCTTGAATTTGCCTGATTCGACACCCGGATGTGCGGGTTTCCAGGTGTAAAAAAATGGTGTTTTTGAATTCAATATCCCCTTGTTTCGAGGAAAATCGGCAAGCCTGAATTGATAAAAATTGACAAACAGGCGGGGGTCGTAGGTGGAAGCGATCTGTGTTTGATCACCTGACCGCGTGAGGAAAGTATGGGCTTCAACAATTGGCGTATCGGTTACAAACTGGGCGCATCGTTTTTCGTGCTGGTGCTCAGCACCTTGCTTTTGGGTGCCGTGGCGCTGACGCAGCTCTCGCACATCAATGCCAACACCCAGGACATCGCGGGCAACTGGCTGCCCAGCATCGAGTCGCTTGGCGACATGCGCATTGCGCTCAACCGCATGCGTCGGGCCGAGGGCCGGATGGCCTCGGCCTCGTCCCCGCATGATCTGGAAGTACAGGCCAAGAATGCCGCTGAGTTGAAGGCCTTGTTTGCCAAGCACGAGTCGCGGTACAGCGCCATGGTCACGCCGGGCGGCGAGACCGAGCTTTTCAATCAATACAAGGTTCAGCGAGACGCCTTTTGGGCCACCCAGACACGGCTGAGCAATTTTGCCAACGCTGGCAACATGGCCGCCACTGTGCAGTATTTCGAGGGCGAGTCCGAAACGGCTTTTGTGTCCATGGTCGATGCCATCGACAAGCTGGCACAGCTCAATGGTGAGGGTGCACGCCGTGCCAGCGCCGAGGCTGAGGCCTCGTTTTCTGCCTCACGTGGCTTGTTGATTGCCGTGCTGGTCTTTGTTGTCGTGGCGGCTTCTGTGCTGGGGTGGGTGATCACCCGCTTGATCACGGCGCCGCTGGCTGAGGCCGTGCAGGCCGCCAAGCAGATTTCGGCCGGCAACCTGGCGTTTGCGATTGCCGCCAAGGGCCGTGACGAGGTGGGCGACCTGTTGCACGCGCTGGAGGACATGCGTGACTCGTTGTCGCAGGTGGTGTCGGGTGTCCGGCGCGGCGCAGACGGCGTTGCCAATGCCAGCATGGAGATCGCTCAGGGCAACAACGACCTGTCGGCTCGAACCGAGCAGCAGGCCTCGGCCCTGGAGGAGACCGCAGCCTCCATGGAGGAGCTGGGTTCAACCGTTCGCCAGAATGCCGACAATGCCCGCGCGGCCAACCAGTTGGCCCTGAACGCATCCACCGTCGCCACCCAAGGGGGTGAAGTGGTCGCCGAGGTGGTGGACACCATGAAGGGCATCAATGAAAGCTCACGCAAGATCGCCGACATCATCGGTGTGATCGACGGGATTGCCTTTCAGACCAACATCCTGGCGCTCAATGCAGCGGTTGAGGCAGCCCGTGCTGGCGAGCAAGGCCGTGGTTTTGCCGTGGTGGCTGGCGAGGTGCGCAGCCTGGCGCAGCGCAGTGCCGAGGCAGCGAAGGAAATCAAGAGCCTGATCAGTGCCAGTGTTGAGCGGGTGGAGCAGGGGACGGCGCTGGTTGATCGTGCGGGCACCACCATGAGCGAGGTGGTGGGGTCGATTCGCCGTGTGACCGACATCATGGGCGAGATCAGTGCCGCGAGTTCCGAGCAGAGTGCGGGGGTGTCGCAAGTGAGCGAGGCCGTGACTCAGATGGATCAGGCCACGCAGCAGAATGCGGCCCTGGTGGAGCAGTCGGCCGCCGCCGCTGGCGCCTTGACTTCGCAGGCCCAGGAACTGGTTCGTGCCGTGGCGGTGTTCAAGTTGGCGGGGGATGGTTACGCGAGTGCAGCCATGGCGTCCGGCAAGCCGGTGGCAGCGCCTGTTCGCTCATCGGTGGCACCCAAGGCCGTCGCGGCCCCGCGTCCGGCACCAGCCCCTCAGCGGGTGACGCAGGCCAAGAAGCCGGCCCCGTCGACACCGAGCCTGGGGGCACCTGGTTCCCGCGCGCCTGCAGCGCCGCCCAAGGCCGGGGCGGAGGACGACTGGGAAACCTTCTGATCTGACAAGCGGGCACCCCCCCCGGTCGGTGCCCCTGGCTTCACGGCGCCTTGAAGGGGGTGTGCCGTTGCAGGTCTTGCAGGTAGTTTTCCATGCCAGCCCCTTCGCGCTCTAGAAAGTTCTGTACCGCCTCGGCAAACGCCGGGTGAGCCAACCAATGGGTGCTTGGGGTGTCGGTGGGCAAAAGGGCCCGGGCCATCTTGTGTTCGCCTTGGGCGCCACCTTCGAAGCTGTCAAAGCCGTGTTCGATGCACCACTGCAGTGGCTGGTAGTAGCAGGCCTCAAAGTGCAGGCAATCCACGCGCTCCAAAGCCCCCCAATAGCGCCCGTAGGCTGTCCGTTTGCCGGCTTCAGCATCCAGCAGGGCGATGAGGCTTGCGGCAATGGGTTGGCCTTGTCGTTCGGCAATGAACATCAACCAGCTCTCGGCTTGGTGTGTGGCCTGCTGCTGGAAGAATTCGGGTGTCAGGTAGGGGGCATTGCCGTGCTCCAGATAGGTGCGCTCGTAGCAGCGGTAAAAAAAATCCCAATCGTTTGGGCTGATGGCTGTGCCCCGTGCGGATCTGAAAACCACGCCCTCGGTCTGGACCTTGCGCCGTTCCTGCCGGATTTTTTTTCGCTTTTCCTGGTTGAGCTGTGCCAGAAAATGCTCAAAGTCGCGGTAGTTCTGGTTGGCCCAGTGAAACTGCAGGGTATGGCGGGTCATCAGGCCCAGCGCGTCGCTGGTCTGTACATCCTCCTGACTGCCAAAGAGCAGGTGCAATGAGGAAAGACCCCTGTTCTGACAATGGGCCAAGACGGTTTCCAGAAGCCTCTGGCGCCAAACGGGGCTGCTGGCCAACAGCCGGGTCCCGGGCACCGGGGTGAAGGGCACGGCCAGCACGGCCTTGGGGTAATAGGCCAGACCATGCTGCTGGTACGCATTGGCCCACGCCCAGTCAAAGACATACTCGCCGTAGGAGTGGGTCTTGAGGTAGACCACGCAGGCCGCTTGCAACGCAGCGCCTTCCCACAACGTGATCACCTCCGGTGTCCAACCCGTGCGGGGGCTTGCACTGCCACTGCGTTCCAGCGCAAGCAGGTATTCATGCCGCATGAAGGGCGTGGCATGGGCTTGTTGGGCCAGCAATTGATTCCAAGGGGCTTGCGGCATCTCTGCCAGCGAGTCCATGACCCGGATGAGATAATCTTTTTCATTCATGGGCATGGCCCCGCTGGCCCCGGGCGTTGGCTCAAGCCTCCGGTTGCCGGTCTGGTCGTCACGCTCTGCCATCACCGCCACCTTTGTTCTCATGACTCTTCAAATCTGCGTCGTTCAGCTCAATTTCGTCGTCGGTGACATGCCCGGCAATGCGCGCAAGATCATCGATGCAGCCCAGCAGGCCTATGCGCAGGGGGCTCGGCTGGTGTTGACGCCAGAGTTGTCCATCTGCGGGTACGCGGCCGAAGACCTGTACCTACGGCCCGCTTTCATGGCCGCTTGCGATGATGCCGTGAAACAAGTGGCCGAGGCTCTGGCCGGGTTAAAGGGGCTTTGTGTGGTGGTGGGTCATCCCGCGGGTGACCATGAGCGGGCGCGCTCCGTGTCCGTGTCGCACCGCTTCAATGCGGCCAGTGTGCTCAGCGAGGGGCAGGTGCGGGCCACGTATGCCAAGCAGGAGCTGCCCAACTACCAGGTGTTTGACGAGCGGCGATATTTCACCCCCGGCGATCGGCCCTGTGTATTCGAGGTGCAGGGTGTACGGGTGGGGCTGCTGATTTGCGAAGATGCGTGGTTTGACGCGCCTGCCCGCACCAGCCTGGAGGCGGGTGCCGAGGTGCTGGCTGTGATCAATGCATCCCCTTTTCACGTTGGAAAGTCGGTCGAACGCATGGCCCGCATGGCGGAGTGTGCGCGTGCCGTGAAGTTGCCCCTGGTTTATGCCCACTTGGTGGGCGGGCAGGATGAGGTGGTGTTTGATGGCTCGTCGTTTGCTTTGCAGGCCGACGGTTCGCGCATGGCCCAGGCCCCGAGTTTTCGTGAGCGCCTGCTGCCCCTGACGCTTCAGCGCGGTGGCGATGGCTTGACCTGGCAGGCGCCTGCCGAACCATTGGCGCCGATGCCCTCCGACCTGGAAGAGCTTTGGGAGGCACTGGTCACGGGCGTGCGTGATTACATCGGCAAGAACCGCTTCCCCGGGGTGCTGCTGGGGCTTTCAGGGGGCATTGATTCGGCGCTGGTTCTGGCCATTGCCGTGGATGCGCTGGGGCCGGACAAGGTGCGAGCGGTGATGATGCCGTCGCCTTATACGGCCGATATCTCCTGGATTGATGCGCGTGACATGGCCAAGCGCTTGGGCGTTCGGTACGACGAAATCTCGATCGTGCCTGAGTTCGAGGCGTTCAAGGCCTCGCTGAAGGCCGAATTTGCCGGCCTGGCGGAAGACACCACCGAGGAGAACATCCAGGCGCGAATCCGTGGCACTTTGTTGATGGCCCTGTCCAACAAGTTTGGCTCCATTGTGCTGACCACCGGCAACAAGAGTGAGATGGCCACAGGCTACTGCACGCTGTACGGCGATATGGCCGGGGGCTTTGCGGTGATCAAGGACGTGGCCAAGACGCTGGTGTTTGAGCTGGCGCGATGGCGCAATGCGCACGACCCCTATGGCACGGGGCGCGACCCGATTCCGGAGCGCATCATCACGCGCCCGCCCAGTGCGGAGTTGCGGCCTGACCAGAAGGACCAGGACAGTCTGCCGCCCTATGAGGTGTTGGATGCCATCATCGAGCGCTACATGGAAAATGACGAGTCCATCGACAGCTTGGTATCGGCGGGTTTTGAGCGTGCCGATGTGGAGCGTGTGACGCGCCTGATCAAGATCAACGAGTACAAGCGGCGCCAGTCACCCGTGGGCATTCGCGTGACCCACCGAAGTTTCGGCAAGGATTGGCGTTACCCTATCACCAGTCATTTCAGGGCATGAGTCCTGATGGCCGGGGCGATGCCCAGGCGACGAATCCACAAAACATGAACACAGGAGAATCCATGAAACAAATCACAGCCATCATCAAGCCCTTCAAGTTGGAAGAGGTGCGTGAAGCCTTGGCCGAATGCGGCGTGACCGGCTTGACCGTGACCGAGGTCAAGGGCTTTGGTCGCCAAAAGGGTCATACCGAGCTCTATCGCGGCGCTGAGTATGTGGTGGACTTCCTGCCCAAGGTGAAAATCGAAGTGGTCGTCAAGGGTGATGACGTCGAGCGCTGCGTGGACGCCATTGTCCGTGTGGCCCGCACGGGCAAGATCGGTGATGGCAAGATCTTCATCACCGCTGTGGAGCGCGTGGTTCGCATCCGCACCGGCGAGCAGGACGAATCTGCGGTCTGAGTGACCTTGCGCTCCAGGTGTTTCTGAAAACACCTTGGAAATTTCTCGATTCGGCCCGGTGTTCCCGGGCCGTTTTCATGGGCGAATGCGTCTTGCGGTTTTAGATCTGCTGGGCCAGATCGTCGCGCTGCTGGCTCAGGCCCGCCGTTTCGACCAGCTTGGGCAGCAGCGTGTTCAGGTCGCCGCTGGTTTCGATCAGGGACATCTGCCACTCGCTCATGAAACCGTGTCGGACACCGCTGGTCAGAAACGCCAGCATTTCGTCGTAGTAGCCGTCCAGGTTCAGAATGCCGATGGGCTTGTTGTGATAGCCCAATTGACGCCAGGTCCAGACCTCGAACAACTCCTCAAAGGTGCCGATGCCCCCGGGGAGTGCCAGAAAGGCGTTTGCCCGTTCGGCCATCATGGCCTTGCGCTGGTGCATGTTGTCCACGATGTGGAGTTCATCGCAGCGCTTGTTGGCAAATTCGAGTTCGACCAATGATGTCGGAATCACGCCGACCACCCGGCCTCCTGCATCCTGCGTGGCATTGGCCACCTGGCCCATGAGCCCATTGTTGCCCCCGCCATACACCAATTGCCCTCCACGGCTGCCAATCCAGTGGCCAACGGCCTGGGCGCAGGCAGCGAATGCAGGCGTTTGTCCCATGCGGGAGCCGCAGTAGACGGCAAGCGAAAATGCAGGTGTCATGGTGAGAAGTGTTTCCAGAGGGCTGCGCCCCAAAAGGCAATGCAGGTCAGCAGGCTGAGCAGAACAGCGGCACTGCCCATGTCTTTGGCGCGTTTGGAGAGGTGATTCCATTCCGGGCCGATTCGGTCCATGGCCGTTTCGATGCCGGTGTTGAGCAACTCGACAACCAGCACGGCGACGACGCTACCGGCCAGCAAAGCCGATTCCACCCAATTCTGTCCCAGCCAACAGGCCAGTGGCACGAGCAGGGTGGCGGCGATGGCTTCCTGCCGGAATGCCGTTTCGGACCAGCCCGCCCGCAAGCCTTCGAGTGAGTAGCCGGTGGCGTGCCAAATCCGGCTGAGTCCGCGGCGGGCCTTTTGAGGGTTGCTCGAATCGGCTGCTGGCGAGGAAGCAGGTTGGCCGGAAGAGCTGGGCGGTGAAGACATCAGGCTATTGTGCGTCCGGGCCATGCAGACTCTGATGACAATGTGTGTTCAGCGGCTCAGGGGCTGGGAGTGAATCAGCCGAGTGCCGGCCAGCACGTCATGCCAGAACTGGCCTTCAGGTTGAAAACGGCTCAAGATGGCCCAGACGGCGACCCAGCCGCCGATGATCACGGCGGTCTCCGCGCCACTCAATCCCAGCGTGGCCGAGGCGCCCAGTGGCGGCAAGAACCAGATCCAGCTGAGGGTGTAGCGAAGCAGGGCGCGTGCCTGCGTGATGGGCCGGCCCTGCCGATCCACGACCCGAATGTTCCAGGTCTTCATGGCCAGTGTCTGGCCTTTGGCCCAAAACCAGGCGAAATAGATCCCAAAGATCACAAACAAAAAGGCTTGCAAACCATGGCGGTTGTCCATCGCGTTGCGTGTCTGGCTGAGCGTGCTGAACAGGTAGCCCGAGATGAAGACCACGCCAAACATCAACATGCCCTCATACAACCAGCAGGCCATGCGGCGCTTCAGGCTTGGCGCGTCGAGCTTGGAGGGGCTGTCAGGTGTTGGTTGTGCGGTGGAACCGATGGAGGGCATTGTGCGTTTGGTTGAAGTCAACGCCCGGTGCTGCTGGTCGCGGTTGCGCCAGAGGGGGTGGGGAGCAACGTGTGCATGTCCACATGGTGCGGGCCAGTTTCAATTTTGCCTGTACTGCGCAAGGTGGATTTTGAAACAGGGATCATGGCCAATTTTCTGGCAGGTACGGGCCTGATCGGTGTTGCGGCGCCCATTGGATGGACGGGGGCATGAATCGCCAGTTCCTTGCGTTCTTCATCCGTCAGGGCTTGGTAGGCCTCCCATTGGGCTCGTTTTTCTTCGGGGGCCAGCTTCTTGGTCTGCGCAAAGTTCAGACGGGCCTGGACGCGCTCCTGTACTGTCAAGCCGACCCATTCGGCCATGCGGCTGTGCAGCTTCTCCTGTTCTTCGGGAGAAAGGCTTTTGAAGTTGTGGGATAGCGCGATCCACTTGCGTTTGTGGGCTTCGCCCAGGGTGTCCCAGCGTGCCGACAGGGGCTCCAGGGCTTCTTGCTGCGCGTGCGTGAGATCCGCCCACATGGGGCGCTGATTCAGCACTGGGCGCTTGGGGCTGGGTTTGACGGGGGCGACCTTGTGCTTTTCAGGGTCGACCGTTTGTGGAACCGAGGATGCACCGAGAGGGGGCGTATTGATGTCGGGGTGGGGCTCTTCGGTCGCGCCCGCGGCAACCTCTGTGGCGCGCACAACAGCCATCGGGGCACTCAGGGCAACGATGCATGCCGATACGACCGCGAGTTGGCGGGCGATGGAAAAAGAGTGCCGTGGCGCCAGGAGCATACAAGCAGAGATCAATGTTCTTCGCTGGCCCGCGCCTTCAGAAATTGAGCGAAGCCGGGATCTGCATAAGCTTGCGGAGGCAGATCATCCGTCAGCAGTGCGGTGTCGACTTCGGCCAATTCGTTGGTGTGGTCTTCGTCCTGGACGACCTGAATGACAAACAGACCTGCAATCAGTGCAATCAGGGGCAGGGCGGAGGCCAGGCGTCCCCAGATGCCGAAGCTTTCGCCACCGAAATTCAGGGTGGCAACCCCATTGCCCGCGCTGGCCACAGCTGGCGCCGTGGTGCGCACGGCCACCACTTTGCGCTTGGCAAGGGCTTGCATCCGGGCGGCGCGCAAGCGTTCGGAAATGTCGTAAGGCAGGTCTTGGGATGCCGCGTCCAGGCGTTGTGCAACCTTTTGGCCGAAGAGATCCTCTGCTGCCAGTCGAGAAGGGTTGTATTGAAGCGTCTTGTTCATGGTTGTAGTCCCTTTGCCTTCAAGGCCCGTCCCAGAGCCTGGACGGCTCTGGAGCAATGTGTCTTGACGCTGCCTTCGGAGCAGCCCATGGCTGCTGCCGTTTCGGCAACGTCCATTTCCTCCCAGTAACGCATCAGGAACGCTTCTCGTTGACGAGCGGGCAGGTCCTGAATCTCTTTTTCGATCGCATGCAAAATCTGAGCCCGGCGAGTCGTGTCTTCTGCGCTTTCCGTTTGCTCAGAGGGGTCACTGCCTCGGAAAGTTTCCAGAAGATCGAAATCCCCGTCATCGCCGGCGCCCTCGAAGTCGCTCAGGCTTGAGAACAGGGCATTGCGTGTCTTTTGTCGGCGAAACCAATCCAGCGTGCAATTGGAGAGGATGCGCTGGAAGAGCATGGGAAGCTCGTTGGGAGGCTTGTCGCCGTAATGCTCCGCGAGCTTCAGCATGGCATCTTGAACGATGTCCAGTGCCGCTTCTTCATTGCGGACATGGTACAGGGAGCGCTTGAAGGCTCGCTTCTCGACCTCCCTGAGGAAATCCGACAGTTCTTGTTCGGTGGCCAAATGGGCTCTGACGTGTGCAGCTTTGCGGGGTTGATGTGCGTTGGCGGCAGAATCATCGCCAAGGCAGGCGCGAATTATGGCATTGGAGCAGTGAAATTTTGGGTGAACCGCGGGATTTCCATGGCCTGAGTGCGATAATGCGCGAGCAAATTAACGGCAAACGGGTCACCGTCCGGCACAAGAATCAGTGTGCCCATGGCTGTGGCCCTAAGTCCTGACGCGGCTTCACAAGAGCTCGGGAAGGGGCACCCAAGGTTTTTCGTCAGAGAAATTCACAAAGGTTGATCATGGAAATCTCAAAGGCTGAAATGGCCTCCGCTGCAGCAGCAGTGCCCTCGCAAGAGCTGATGGGCTCGGAAATTCTCATCAAAGGCCTTCAGGCCGAAGGCGTCAAGTACATCTGGGGTTACCCGGGTGGTGCTGTTCTTTACATCTACGACGCGCTTTACAAACAGGATTCGATTCAGCACGTTCTGGTGCGCCACGAACAAGCTGCCGTTCACGCTGCTGACGGGTACGCACGTGCCACCGGTGACGTGGGTGTGGCCCTGGTGACGTCTGGCCCCGGTTTGACCAATGCGGTCACCGGCATCGCCACTGCGTACATGGACAGCATCCCGATGGTGATCATCAGTGGCCAGGTTCCCACGCCGGCCATCGGTCTGGATGCCTTCCAGGAATGCGATACCGTGGGCATCACCCGGCCTATCGTGAAGCACAATTTCCTGGTCAAAGATCCGCGCGATCTGGCTTTGACTCTTAAAAAGGCCTTCCACATCGCGCGCAGCGGCCGCCCGGGCCCCGTGGTGGTGGACATCCCCAAGGACGTGTCTTTCAAGAAGGTGGCCTATTCCGGCTACCCTGAGACCGTCGAGATGCGCTCGTACAACCCGGTGCGCAAAGGCCACGGTGGGCAAATCCGCAAGGCCCTGCAACTGTTGTTGACGGCAAAACGCCCCTACATCTACACCGGTGGTGGTGTGTTGCTGGGCAATGCCACCCAGGAGTTGCGTACGCTGGTCGAGTTGCTCGGCTATCCCGTGACCAATACCCTGATGGGTTTGGGTGCTTTCCCCGCGTCGGATCGCAAGTTCCTGGGCATGCTGGGCATGCACGGCACCATTGAGGCCAACAATGCCATGCAGAACTGCGACGTCCTGCTGGCCGTGGGGGCCCGCTTTGACGATCGCGTCATTGGCAATCCCAAGCACTTCGCGCAGAACGAGCGCAAGATCATTCACATCGATATCGATCCTTCCAGCATCTCCAAGCGGGTGAAGGTCGACATTCCGATCGTCGGCGACGTGAAGGACGTGCTGGGTGAGTTGATCAGCATGATCCGTGAAGGCAGCCAGCGTCCCGATGCTTCAGCGTTGGGCGCGTGGTGGGACACCATCGAAGGTTGGCGCAAGCGCGACTGCCTCAAATACGATCGTGGCAATGGCGAGGTCATCAAGCCGCAGTATGTGGTTGAGACCCTGTGGAACATGACCCGCGACGCCGACACCTACATCACATCCGATGTGGGTCAGCATCAGATGTGGGCTGCCCAGTACTACCGTTTCGATGAGCCACGTCGGTGGATCAACTCGGGTGGTTTGGGAACCATGGGCGTGGGCATTCCTTACGCCATGGGCATCAAGCTGGCCAAGCCGGACAGCGAGGTGTTCTGCATCACGGGCGAAGGTTCGGTGCAGATGAACATCCAGGAACTGTCGACCTGTCTGCAGTACAACACGCCGATCAAGATCTGCTCGCTGAACAACCGATATCTCGGCATGGTGCGTCAGTGGCAGGAGATTGAGTACTCTGGCCGTTACAGCCACAGCTACATGGACGCCTTGCCTAATTTTGTGAAATTGGCGGAGGCCTATGGCCACGTGGGCATGTTGATCGAGCGACCCCAGGATGTCGAGCCTGCATTGCGCGAGGCCCGCAAACTGAAGGACCGTACCGTCTTCATGGACTTCCGCACCGACCCCACCGAGAACGTGTTCCCGATGGTGCAGGCCGGCAAGGGCATCACCGAGATGCTGCTGGGGTCTGAAGACCTCTGACCATGCGGACCTTGGGTGCCCTTCGTGCACCCGGTCCAATCTTTCGACGAATCTATTGACCGCCAAGCTGCACCATTACCGTGGTGCGGGGAGGGCGGCGAAAAGAGGAATCCTTTTCATGAAGCACATCATTGCAGTCCTGCTCGAAAACGAGGCAGGTGCCCTGTCCCGCGTGGTGGGTCTTTTCTCGGCCCGCGGTTACAACATCGAGTCGCTCACAGTGGCGCCCACCGAGGACCCCAGCCTGTCGCGCATGACGATCCAGACCGCTGGCTCCGATGACGTCATCGAGCAGATCACCAAGCATCTGAATCGTCTGATCGAAGTGGTGAAGGTCGTTGACCTGACCGAAGGGGCCTACACAGAACGTGAGCTCATGATGGTGAAGGTCCGTGCCGTCGGCAAGGAGCGCGAAGAGATGAAGCGCATGGCCGACATTTTCCGAGGCCGCATCATCGACGTGACTGAGAAGAGCTACACCATCGAGCTGACCGGTGACTTGTCCAAGAACGATGCGTTCCTGGACGCGATCGACCGCAGCGCCATTCTTGAGACCGTCCGCACGGGCGCCAGCGGCATCGGGCGTGGTGAGAGAATACTGCGCGTCTGATTTTCTGTTCGGTCGTGTTTCGACAGGCTCAACACGAACCGATCTTTATATGGCGATTGTTCCCGAGCGTTCGCCCCGAGCCTGTCACTGGGCGTTATCGCCAAACCTCATTCATTGGAGAACATCATGAAAGTTTTTTACGACAAGGATTGTGACCTGAGCCTGATCAAGGGCAAGACTGTTGCCATCATCGGTTACGGTTCGCAAGGGCATGCTCACGCCCAAAACCTGAACGACAGCGGCGTGAAGGTGGTGGTGGGACTGCGCAAGGGCGGTGCTTCGTGGGACAAGGTTGGCAAGGCTGGCCTGACCGTTCTCGAAGTCAACGAGGCTGTGAAGTCTGCTGATGTGGTCATGATTCTGCTGCCCGACGAGCAGATCGCTGAGGTTTACACCAACAACGTGGCGCCCAACATCAAGCAGGGTGCTTCGCTGGCCTTTGCTCACGGTTTCAACGTGCATTACAACCAGGTGGTGCCCCGTGCCGATCTGGACGTCTGGATGGTGGCTCCGAAGGCCCCTGGCCATACGGTCCGCTCGACGTATGCGCAAGGCGGCGGCGTGCCTCACCTGGTGGCTGTTCATCAGGACAAGAGTGGCAAGGCCCGTGATCTGGCCCTGTCCTATGCCATGGCCAACGGTGGCGGCAAGGCCGGCATCATTGAGACCAACTTCAAGGAAGAAACCGAGACCGACCTGTTCGGCGAGCAAGCCGTTCTGTGCGGTGGTGCTGTCGAACTGATCAAGATGGGCTATGAGACCCTGGTCGAGGCTGGCTACGCCCCCGAAATGGCGTACTTCGAATGCCTGCACGAACTCAAGCTGATCGTTGACCTGATCTATGAAGGCGGCATCGCCAACATGAACTACTCGATCTCCAACAATGCTGAGTTCGGTGAGTACGTGACTGGCCCTGAAGTCATCAACGAGCAATCGCGTGCTGCCATGCGCCATGCCCTGAAGCGCATTCAGAACGGTGACTATGCCAAGATGTTCATCCAGGAAGGCCGTTTGAACTACCCGAGCATGACCGCTCGTCGTCGCAACACCGCCGACCATTCCATCGAAAAGGTGGGCGGCCAACTGCGCGCCATGATGCCTTGGATTGCCAAGAACAAGCTGGTTGACCAGACCCGCAACTGATGAAGCTTGGCATGGGCGCCATGCCTTTGCCTCGAACTGACAAGGGCCACCCTCGGGTGGCCCTTGTTTTTTGGATTCACAGGGGTCCTGTGGCTTAAACTTGGCTGACTGGGCTTGGGGTTGTACCAAGCCTTGCTGGCAGTCCTGATCGGCTTGCCGCTTTTTGGAATGGAGAACGATTCATGCACGATGGCAACGCGTCATCACCTGACAGCCTGGATGAGGTGGTGCTGCCAAAGCGCAGAAAGGGCATCTATGTGCTGCCCAACCTGTTCACGTTGGCAGCCTTGTTTGGTGGTTTTTACTCGATCGTGATGGCCATGAACGGCCGGTTTGACCAGGCTGCCGTGGGCGTTTTCTGTGCCATGGTGTTGGACAGCCTGGATGGTCGCGTGGCGCGCATGACCAACACGCAGAGTGCCTTTGGCGAGCAGATGGACTCACTCGCTGACATGGTCTCGTTTGGTGCGGCGCCTGCCTTGATCGCCTACGAGTGGGCGCTCAAGGGTTTGGGTCGTTGGGGCTGGATCGCGGCATTCGTTTACTGTGCCTGTGCGGCATTGCGCCTGGCTCGTTTCAATGTCAACACAGCGGTGGTCGACAAGCGCTACTTCCAAGGCTTGCCATCGCCAGCGGCCGCAGCCCTGGTGGCGGGCTTGATCTGGTTGGTCACCGAAGCCGGAATTCGCGCGGGTGAGTCCAGCTGGCTGACCTGGACCCAGGTGACCTGGATCACCTTCGCGCTGACTCTGTATGCCGGCCTGACCATGGTCACCAACGTGCCTTTTTACAGCTTCAAGGATGTGCATTTCAAGCGGAGCGTTCCGTTTGCTGTGATCGTGCTGATCGCGCTCGGGATTGCTGTGATCAACATCCATCCCCCCATCGTGTTGTTTGGCCTGTTCATCATCTATGGGTTCAGCGGTTATGGCGTGTACATCTGGCGTCGAACCAAGGGCATGCAAACCAGTGTGATCAGTACAAGCACCGATGAGCCCGACGAACGCGGCTTGCACAAGTGAGCAGAGCCTGTGCTACATTTGCTCGCATGCGTGTTTCCCACTTGTTGCGTGTCGGTGTTGGTGCGGCTCTGAAGCTTGAGCTGTTTGCTTACATTGGCTTGTCGCTAGTGGCCCTTCTGCTAAGCAGGGCGGGCTGAGCGCGTACATCTGACACCAGGATTACCCCGAGCGGCCCGCCAGTTTCATCTGTTGCGGGCCTTTTCTTTTTTGGGCTCAAGATTCAACCTTTCCGGAGACCTTCATGACTGACAAGCTGATCATTTTCGACACCACATTGCGTGATGGCGAGCAATCCCCTGGCGCCTCCATGACCAAGGACGAGAAGCTGCGCATCGCACGTCAGCTGGAGCGTCTTCGTGTGGATGTGATCGAGGCCGGCTTTGCCGCCAGTTCGAACGGCGATTTCGAAGCGGTCCAGACCATCGCCAACGCGATCAAGGACTCGACCGTCTGTTCTCTGTCCCGTGCCAACGACCGTGACATCTCCCGGGCTGCCGAAGCGCTGCGCGGCGCCAACAGCTCGCGCATCCATACGTTCATCGCAACGTCGCCGTTGCACATGGAGAAAAAGCTGCGCATGACGCCTGACCAGGTGCTCGAACAGGCCAAGCAGGCTGTGCGTTTTGCCCGCAATCTGGTGGCCGATGTCGAGTTCAGCCCCGAAGACGGCTATCGCAGCGACATGGATTTCCTTTGCCGTGTGCTGGAGACGGTGATCAACGAGGGGGCGACCACCCTCAACATTCCAGATACCGTGGGCTACGCCGTGCCGGAACTGTACGGCAACTTCATCAAGACATTGCGCGAGCGCGTCCCCAACTCCGACAAGGCCATCTGGTCGGTTCATTGCCACAACGATTTGGGCATGGCAGTGGCCAACTCGTTGGCTGGCGTCAAGATTGGGGGTGCCCGTCAGATCGAGTGCACGATCAACGGTCTGGGTGAACGGGCTGGCAACTGTTCGCTTGAAGAGGTTGTGATGGCGGTGAAGACTCGCCGTGACTATTTCAACCTTGATCTGAACATCGATACCCAACACATTGTTGCCGCCAGCCGAATGGTCAGTCAGACCACGGGATTTGTGGTGCAGCCCAACAAGGCAGTGGTCGGCGCCAACGCGTTCGCCCATGCTTCTGGCATTCACCAGGACGGCGTGTTGAAGGCGCGCGACACCTACGAGATCATGCGTGCCGAAGACGTGGGTTGGTCGGCCAACAAGATCGTTTTGGGCAAACTCAGTGGCCGCAATGCTTTCAAGCAACGCCTTCAAGAGTTGGGTGTCAGTCTGGAAAGCGAGCAGGAGGTGAATGCCGCGTTCAGTCGTTTCAAGGAGTTGGCGGATCGCAAGAGCGAGATCTTTGACGAAGACATCTTGGCCCTGGTCAGTGACGAGAGTGTGGCGACTGAGAAAGAGCAGTACAGCCTGGTCTCTTTGTCGCAGCACAGCGAAACGGGTGAGCGTCCCCGTGCGAGCATTGTCTTCACGGTGGAGGGTAAAGAGGTTCGCGGTGAGTCGGATGGCAACGGCCCTGTGGACGCCTCGCTCAAGGCCATCGAGTCCCATGTGAAAAGCGGTGCCGAAATGGTGCTGTATTCGGTCAACGCCATCAGTGGTTCGACCGAGAGTCAGGGCGAAGTAACCGTTCGACTGCAAAACAGTGGCCGCGTCGTCAACGGTGTGGGGTCTGATCCGGACATCGTTGTGGCATCGGCCAAGGCCTACCTCAGCGCCTTGAACAAATTGCACAGTAAAGCTGACCGGGTAGCGGCACAGGGCTGAGCAGGCTCTTTATAATTCTCGGAAAACCTGAAAAACTCCGTGCAAGTGGTTGATCTTGTGCGGGTTTTTCTTTATCGTAGCCGTGTGTAACATATGTTGTCTGCACGGAGAGCCTGCATGATGTCCTCTTTGATCGCTCCCATGAACCGTTTCAACCGTTTGATGACTTTTTCGGCCTTGGTGCTGGCTGTTTCGGTGGGAGGGGTTCACGCTGCAGAGCGCAAAAAGACGGCAGTCGTGCGAACCCATGCGATTCAAAAGGTGGCACATGCGCCGCGCCACCACAAGGTGCCCGCGCGGGCTGCAGTCATCGTGCCGGCCAAGGCTTCCTTTGGGCAGATGGCGGGCTTGCACGGCTCGTCAGACCCTTTGGCGCTGCGGTCAAGCGTGGCGTTGGTGGTGGACCAAGACACCCACGAAGTGCTTCTGAGCAAGAATGATCAGGCCGTGCTGCCCATCGCCTCGTTGACCAAGCTCATGACGGGCGTGATTGTCAGTGAAGCTCATTTGTCGATGGATGAGAACATCACCATCACTCAGGATGATGTCGACACCGAAAAGGGAAGCAGCTCCCGCCTTGCTGTGGGCTCGACCCTGAGTCGGGGTGAAATGCTTCACCTGGCCTTGATGTCCAGCGAAAACCGGGCCGCCCACGCACTGGGACGTACCTTCCCGGGGGGTTTGGCAACCTTTGTGTCTCTGATGAATGCCAAAGCCAAGTCTTTGGGCATGGGGGATACCAGCTACGTCGAGCCGACAGGCCTGTCAAGCAAAAATCAGTCCAGTGCACGTGATTTGGCCGTATTGGTGAATGCTGCGCACACCGACCCGGTGCTCCGAGAGCTGACCACATCGCCCGGTTATCAGGTCGAGGTGGGACGCCGCACTTTGCAATACAACAACACCAATCGCTTGGTCAAAAATCCGGCTTGGGACATTGGGCTGCAGAAGACCGGCTACATCTCTGAAGCCGGGCAATGCCTGGTGATGCAGGCCAAGGTGGCTGGTCGCAAATTGATCATGGTGTTTCTGGATTCGGCGGGCAAACTCAGTCGGATTGCCGATGCGGAGCGTGTGAAGCGTTGGGTGGAGAGCAACCATCCTTTGATCGCTGCCCGCAACGGCTGATGCGTTCAACCCTGTCCGCCGAAGATCGGCGGACCCATGAAAAAAGAGCCTGGGATGTCTTGAGACACCCAGGCTCTTTTGATTGAGCGCCTGCTTTGATCAGGCTTTGAACATCAGCCCGCGCTGGAAGGGCTGGGTTTATAGCCCAGGGCTTGTGAAATTTCACCCGCCGTTGCCTCAAGCTTGGGTAACCAACCTTCATCCAGGCGATCTGCTGGCGCTGAAATGGAAAGCCCGGCGACCAGGCGTCCCTGGTCATCATGAATGCCGGCGGCCATGCAGCGCACGCCCAGCTCCAGTTCTTCGTTGTCGCGGGCAATGCCGTACTGGCGGGCTTTGGACAACTCTCGCTCCAACAGCGGGAGTTGTGTGATGCTGTTGCGCGTGTGCCCGGCCAGTCCTGTGCGCGTGGCATAGGCTCTGACCTTCTGCGGCTCGTCCACAGCCAGAAACAGTTTACCCACCGAGGTCAGGTGCAGCGGTGCCCTGCCGCCAATGGCTCGAACCACCTGCATTCCCGATCTTTCGCTGTAGGCGCGCTCGACATAGACGATTTCATCGCCTTGGCGAACACTGAGGTTGACTGGCTGTTGAATCAGCTTGTGCAACTCTCGCATGGGGGCGAGGGCCGCATCGCGCACACTGAGCCTGGCTTTGACCAAATTGCCCAACTCCAGCAGGCGCATGCCCAGCCGATAGTTGCCGGCTTCAGGTCGATCGACAAATCGTCCCGTTGCCAGGTCATTCAAAATCCGGTGGGTTGTGGACGGATGCAGCCCTGTTCTCTCGCTGATCTCCTTGAGCGAGATGGCCTCTTCGCGAGAGGCCAGTACATCGATCAACGCAAACATGCGTTCTATGACCTGAATGCTTGGACTGGTCGGCTGGGTGGTATCTCGTTTTCGCATTGCTAACCATGTTTGGAGTTGTTCTTATTTTACTTGGTGAAATGAATGTCCGTTCAGCGCGCCGTACTTCGAATCCACGTCTGATCCACCAAAACCTCATGAGGCAGGTACTGGGCTTTGTAGCTCATCTTCGGACTGGATTTGATCCAGTAGCCCAGGTACACATGAGGCAGCGAAAGTGACTTGGCCTGCTCGATTTGCCACATCACGTTGTAGGTGCCATAGCTGCCGCCGACATCGGGATCGTAAAACGTGTAGACCGCTGACAGTCCATCGTCCAGGACATCCAGGATGCTGATCATGCGAAGAAGGCCAGGGGTGTCCGGATGCGTGGAGGGTTCGCGGAACTCGACCAGCCGAGAATTCACGCGGCTTTGCAGCAGAAACTGGGTGTACTGATCGACGCTGTCATGGTCCATGCCGCCACCAGCGTGCCTGCCAGCCTGGTATTGCAAATAAAGTTGGTAGTGCTCAGCTGAAAAGTGCAGCTTCAAAACACGCGCTTCCAGATGCTCGTGAAGCCTTGCGGCGCGGCGTTGGCTGCGATTGGCCTTGAAGTCCCGTACAAGAATTCTCAGGGGCTGGCATTCCCTGCAACCATCGCAATAAGGGCGGTAAGTGCACATGCCACTGCGCCGGAACCCTGCAGAGACCAGATCCGAATAAAGACTGGTCTGAATCAGATGACCGGGCGTTGCAACCTGAGAGCGTGCCTGCCTTTCAGGCAAATAGCTGCAGGGGTAGGGCGCTGTTGCATAGAACTGCAGGGCTTGCAGGGGCAGGTCATTGAGCTGGGTCACGGTCTTTACCTGAGGCGGCTGACACGATCCCAGTATACGGAATTAAATTGCCAGCTTGGCGCGGCCATGGCAGTGGCCTTTTCAAGCCACGCGGTGAAGGTCTTGCGTTCTATTTCATGGGCCCCCATGGAGGCCAGGTGCCTTGTGTTTTGCTGGCAGTCAATCCACTCGATGTTGTTTTCCAGGCAAAAACCCACCAAGGCAGCCAGTGCCAGCTTCGAGCCATCAGGCATGCGTGTGAACATGGATTCGCCAAACATGGCTCGTCCAATGTTGATTCCGTACAACCCCGCTTGAAGCTGGCCATCGACCCAGGTCTCCACGCTGTGGGCAATGCCCATCTTGTGCAAAGCCAGATAGGCCTGAATCATGCCTTCGGTGATCCAGGTGCCTTGCTGTTGCGGTCGCGGGCTTTGAGCACAAGCGCGCATGACCGCCTCAAACTGGGTGTCGAATCGGACCTCAAACTGGCACTGTGAACCCAATCGGGCCAACGTTTGCCGAAGGCTACGTCGCATTCGAAAGCCGCTGGGGGGGAGCACCATGCGAGGATCGGGGCTCCACCAGAGGATGGGCTGACCGTCGCTGAACCAGGGGAATATTCCCTGCCGGTAGGCCTCGACCAAGGTGGTCGGACTCAGATCCGCTCCTGCCGCGAGCAAGCCAGGCAGAGGGTCGATACGACCCCAACTGCGCTCGACAGGGGGGAAGGGCTCACCCGGTGCAAGAAAGGGCAGCTGTGGCGGTGTGTGAGGCTTGTTCAAGAGAATGCCCAGCACGGTTTGCCGTCAGGCGCATCCGACCCGGCCAGGCCGCCGGCCTTGGGCGGAAGGGTCAGCATGGCGTCGCAAGGTGCCTTTGCCGTGCATCCAGCAGTGCGTTGCGCAAGTGCCCCCATTGATGTTGAGCCGCGATCAATTCTTGTCGCTCTGCCAATTGCTCGAGGGCTTTGGCGATCTGGGCGCCATTTTCTTCGGCGAGTGTGTGCAGCACGGTCTTCAGGCTGTGACCCATTCGACGCAAGGCCGGCAGGTCGTGGCTTTGGCTGGCCAGGTCGCCAGTTTCTATATCGACTTGGAATTGGGCCATGCAGGCCTGCCGATACATCATGAACAGCTGCGTATCGCCATTGAAATGGGTCTCGATGGCATGGCGCTCAAGGTCTTGCAGTGAAGACGACGGTGGGGCAGTGGGAGCGTCGGTCTGGATCGATGCCTGAGAACTTGGCTGGGTAGACAAGCCCTCTTCCACGCAGTTCAGCAAATCCAGAACTGAAATCGGCTTTGACAACATGCGCCAAACCCCAAGCGCCTGCAGCTGGGTTTTCACACTGCTCGTGAGGCCGGCACTGAACACCACCACCTTGGTCTGTGGAGCCAGATCAGGTTGTTCACGAAGCTTTTCGAGCAAGGTGACCCCCGATTCACCCGGCAGCATCAGGTCGGTCAGAATCAGGTCGAACGGCGACTGGCTCAGGTAGTTGATGCCTTGCTTGACGGTATCCGTGATCATCAACTCGGCACCGATGTCCTCCAGCGCGAATTCGACGAAGCGTTGTATCGAGGCGTCGTCCTCGATCAGCAAGATGCGCGGCATGCAATGGCCTTCAGACGGATGACTTGACTTGACCTGCCCCTGTGGGTAACACCTGGGCCAACAAGCCGGGCAGTTCGGCGACCAGCCTAGGTTTGTGGATGACGCGAACGCCCTTCAGCGCGAAGGCGTAGGGGCCCCGTTGGGTTTCGTCGAGCGAGGTGATGACGATCAATTGGCTGCGGGCAAACTGGGGATGCGAGCGCAAACTGGTGATCAGGGTAGGGCCATCGATACCGGGGAGCAGGATGTCGACAATCAAGATGTCGGGTTGAAACTGTCCATAAATGGCCAAGCCCGCAATTCCATCGTCGGCGACACGCAAGTCGACGTTGGGGAAGTGCTGCCGGATCAGCATGCTGACCAGGTTCTGGAAGTGGGTGCTGTCTTCAATCAGCAGGACCCGTGATCCCCCTGAACCTGGCACTGAACGGCCCGTCGCGGGGTCGGCGCTGTGGCGGTCGACCTGGCTTCCCGCCGGTTTGCGTGAGGCAATCCAGCGTTCGACCGAGGAGCGAGAAATCCGTCGATGGCCTCCTGGCGTCTTCCAGGCCTCGAGTTCCTCCCTGTCGACCATCAGTTGAACCGATCGAACTGCCATGCCCAACAGGCCGGCTACCTCGAGGGTTGTGTAGTGATCGCGTGTGGAATTTTCTTCTTGGGTCATGATGCGCTGTATTTTGGCACGACTGCTGTAAAAAAAGACTTGACAAATGATAAAAATAATTTATATGATATCGTTATCTTGTCAAAAATCAGCTTGGCAGGCGATTTTTGAATTATCGCGAGGTACTGCATGAAAAAAATACTGATCGTCGATGACCATGCGGATATTCGCAAGCTTTTGCGAATGACCATGGAGTTTGTGGCGTACGAAATATTCGAAGCAGCGGATGGGCAGGCGGGCCTCAGCTTGGCCGAGGAGTTGCACCCCGATCTGGTGCTGCTTGACGTGATGATGCCAGGCGGCATCGATGGCTTGGAAGTTTGTCGCCGAATCAAGGCGAACGCGCAATTGGCTCGTTCCAAGGTCATTTTGCTGACGGCCCGTGGGCAGAGCGAAGACCGTGCAGCTGGTTTCGAAGCGGGGGCTGACGAGTACCTGGTCAAGCCATTCAGCCTGTTGCAGTTGATCGAAACCATCAACAAACTCGAAGAAGCTTCATCGTGAATCCCTTCGTGGGCGGTGGGCCGGCAATGGGTGACGACCGGGCGCCCTGTCTTTGTCGCCGGCAGGATGAGCGCATGCCTTGGGGGCCTTGTGCGATTCCGGCACCTGCAAATGGGGCGAATGACGGATACCAGGAGTAGATCATGGTGCATCGGTTTCTGGTGAGTTGCTGCCTGGTCCTGGGGCTTTCGATGGCGATGTCGCCGTTGATCGCTGGTAGCGTCCACGACCGAGTGCAGGCGAGCAAGGTGGTTCGGGTCTGCATCTGGCCAGATTACTATGGCGTCACCTATCGCAATCCCCGCACTCAGCAACTGGTCGGGGTCGATATTGACTTGGCCCACGAGTTGGCGGCGGACCTGTCGATGAAAGTTGAGTTCGTCGATTCAAGCTTTGCCTCCCTGGTGTCCGACCTCTTGAGCGATCGCTGCGATATTGCCATGTTTGCTGTGGGCATGCTTGCGCAACGCATGCAGCATCTGCGATTCACCAGACCTTATTTGCGCAGCGATATTTATGCCATCACCACGCGCGGCAGTGCCACCATCAAACAATGGGCAGACATTGACCGCCCAGGCATTTTGGTAGGCGTCCAGTCCGGGACATTCATGGAGCCGGTGATGGCTGCTGAGCTCAAACATGCCAAGCTTGTCAGTATCAAGCCGCCCCAGACCCGGGAGCGCGAACTGGAGGCCGGGCGGATCGATGTTTTCATGACCGATTATCCTTACAGCCGTCGCTTGCTGGACAACGCAGATTGGGCCACCTTGATCTCCTCTCCAAAACCATTTCATGTTTTGCCCTACGGCTATGCGGTGAAGCCGGGGGACGAAAGTTGGTATTCCGTGGTGGATGATTTTGTGTCCCGAATTCAAAAAGATGGTCGTCTGGAGGTTCTTGCCAAAAGGCATGGGCTGGCCTCCATGGTGGTTCAGCCTTGACGGGTGCTTAGGCACGGTTTAGATGCGTCAAGATTCCTCCTTGAAACACTCATCGGCCCAGTGGTTGTCGAGCCAGCTTGCGCTGTTCACGGGCGTCATGTTTGCATTGCTGTTGCTGATGGCCATCGTCTGGATGTCTTGGCGTGGTCACCAGCAGGTGGTAGAGCAAGATCTCCGGCAGCAAGAGCTCTATGCGCGGGTGATCGAGGACCAGGCGAGTCGGTCTTTTGACGCGGTGGCGGTGGTGCAGAACTCCATTGCAGAGACGGTTCTGTTGCAGGACTCTCAGGCCGACCTGCCGCATCTGAGCCGGCAACTGACTCAGGCACTTGGTGGTGTTCCCTTTGTTCGTTCGATCGCTGTTCTGGACGCTCAAGGCCGGGTTCTGGTCAGTTCCTCCGCGGGCGACGTTCAGCGCCAAGTCAATCTTTCATTGCTGGGGTCGCGTCCCGCCCGTGGCCAAGCTTCGTTGGGGCCGTTGATTCGTGGGCGGAGCCTGGCGGACTTTGAGGTGGGAGCGTCTCAGGCTGAATTGCGTTCAGGAATCAACAGCCTGCCCATGTTGTATGGCTTTGCTTTGGCGGGGGGGCAGCCGATGTTGGTGGTGGCGCTGATCAATCCCGATGCCTTGGTGAATTTTCAGCGTCAGGTGATTGGCGACAACCCGCTTTCGGTCCTTGTGACCAGCTATACGGGGTTGTTATTGACCAGTACCGTGGACATGGTGGAGGCCCCTGGGCTGAGTTTGGCGCACCACAGTCTGTTCAGCGAGCGGCAGGTCGCGCGCGAACATGGCAGCTACCGGGAGCATTCGGCTGCCGGGGAGGAGACGCTGGTGGCCTTTCGGGCTTCCAGGGCCTGGCCTTTGGTGGTTTTGGTTGAGCAGGCGCTGGGGGCTTCCACCCAGCGCTGGCTGGCGCGGGCGCGCCCGGTGTTGGTCGCGGGCCTGGTGGTGGTGTTCATGCTGTTGGGCATGGCGGTTGTTCTGTACCGTAGTTTGCGGGCTCGCGAACGCTCCCGGGTTTTGTTTGATCGGGCTCGTGATCAGGTGGTGCGCAGCGAACGCGAACTGAGTGTGCTGTTGCGTAGCCTGCAGGAGTTGATTTTTCGAACAGATGCATCGGGGGTTGTGACCTACGTGAATGCGCGCTGGGCTGCGTTGCTCGGGGCACAGGCGCACCAGGCCTTGGGTCGCAGCGTACTGGATGTGCTGGTACCTGAGCGGTCCACCGATCGAACCACTTTGTTTGCGCTGGACCATCTGGATGGCGTACGCCATTGCCGGGCTTCCACGGTTGGAGCAGACGGGCGCACTCGCCATTTCGAATTGGCCGTGGTTCCTTTGTTGGTGGATGGGCGCATCACGGCCTTTGCGGGCAGCGCTGTGGACATCACCGAGTTGCTGGAGACACAGCGGCAACTCCAGATGCAGTTGTCTTTGATTGGATTGATGCTTGAAATCAGTCCCGAGCCCACGTCAATGGCAGATGAACTGGGTCGTCTGGTGATGGTGAACAAAGCCTGGGAGCAGTTCAAGGGCCTGGATCGCGGTCAAGTCATCGGCAAGCGCTTCGCAGATTTTCTGCCTTCCGGTGAGGCTCAGTTGCATGAGCATTCTGAAGCACAACTGGTTCGGCAGGGCGGGGAGATCCGTTTCGAGTCGCGCATCTCGCGCTACGACATGGGCATGCGAGATGTTCTGATCAGCAAGGTGATGGTGCCGGGTGAATCGGGTGCGTTGATCGGCGTGCTGACGGTGCTCACCGATGTGACCGAGTTTCGTGAAGCAGAGCGCGCCATCCGGGAGGCTCGTGACGTGGCGGAGGAGGCGTCGCGCTCGAAGTCGGAGTTTGTGGCCAACATCAGCCATGAATTGCGCACGCCGCTGCAGTCGATCATCGGGTTCTCGGAATTGGGAGTGATGCGAGGCAAAGGCAGTGATCGCATCGTTGCCATGTTTCATGACATCAATGCCTCGGGGCAGCGAATGCTGGCGTTGGTCAATGATCTGCTGGATGTTTCCAAGATCGAAAGCACGGTCGGCACTTTTCACCTTGAGAGCGTGGATCTGCGCTCCCTCATCAGGCCGGTGGCTCGGGAAATGGGGCCGTTGCTCGCGCGCAAGAACCTCTCTCTCGACATGGACTTGTCGGATCTGCCCCTGGTGGCGCGGGCTGATCCCTTGCGTTTTCAGCAGGTGATCCGCAATGTGCTGGCCAATGCGGTCAAGTTCTCACCCAATGATCAAACGGTGGCACTCTCCGCCCAGATTGGTGATGGCGGTGAAATTCACATCGTTGTGCGTGATCGGGGCCCTGGCATTCCCGAGGCCGAATTGGAGAAGATCTTTGAAGCCTTTGTCCAATCAAGCAAAACCAAGAATGGTTCGGGTGGGACAGGGCTGGGTCTGGCCATCTGCCGAAAAATTGTTGAGGGTCATGGTGGACGGATTCGTGCCTGCAACGTATCCGATGGCGGTGCGGAGTTTCACATCTATTTTCCGGCCCGGTCGGGTGGTGCTGACAGCCAGCCGATGCCTTTGAGCTGAAGTGGGGCGCAGTCTCGTTGAGACGGATGGATGGCCCAAAAGAAAAAGGTCTTGCGGGCATGTGCCTGCAAGACCTTTGAATGGCTCCTCGACCTGGGCTCGAACCAGGGACCTACGGATTAACAGTCCGGCGCTCTACCGACTGAGCTATCGAGGAACGC
>NZ_JBWKOU010000001.1:386528-560684 GCF_059416245.1 Curvibacter sp. GW821-FHT09D12
ATGGCTCCTCGACCTGGGCTCGAACCAGGGACCTACGGATTAACAGTCCGGCGCTCTACCGACTGAGCTATCGAGGAACAAGACTTAGATTATATACACAAAAATTGGGGCTTGAGAACTCAAAAGCTTGTTTTCATCGTCAGACGCCAAGTTCTCGCCGCACCAGGGTACAGGTAGAGGTGCCCGTAGCTGGTTGGCGATTCACGCCAGTAGCGGCGGTCGAACAGATTGGTCACGCCCAAAGTCCAGAGCGTTCGGGTTTCTGGCGAGAGCTTCTGTTGAAAACTCAGCAGGGCGTCAACCCGGGTCCAAGAGGCCAGCGACACCTGCTCGGCACTGTTGTCAATCACCTTGCGTGGTCCCTCGTGGCTGATGCCACCGCCCACGGTCAAACCTGGGAGTTGGGCCACTGTGTAGTCGGCGCGCAGGCGCAGCACCCGTGAGGGCACGTTGGTGGGCGCGTGGCCGTTGAGGCTCGCATCTGCGCTGTCGCGCACGGCACGTAGCCACATGGCACTTCCGCCCAGGCGCCAGGCGCCCATGCGATGGTCGCCAGACAGCTCCAGTCCTTGATGGTGGGCGTCGCCGTCAAAGCTTTGCACCCGGCAATCACTGGCGCTGGCGGGGCAGAGCTGGGCCGTGTTGGCACCTGCCGTCCCAGCCAACTGGGTTTCATACAAGGCGGGTCTGCGGATGTCGAAGTAGTTCACTTGCCAGGCGCCCTGGGTCAGGGCCTGTTTGAACCCGATTTCCTTCTGGGTACTGACCGCTACTGGAATGGCCGAGCCTGCGTTGGCGTAGTAGGGACGGTTGGGGGCGACTGCGGATTCTGTCCCCCGTCCCCAACTACCGTACAGCGACAACCCCGATCCCAGGTCATAGCTGGCGCCCAGCCAGGGGCTGTTGAAGCTTTGCCGATAGCGGGTTTCCTGCCCGCCGTCGGTCTGGATGCTGTGGCGATCCAGCTCGGTGTGGCGCAGCCCGGCCCAGGTCACAAAACGAGGGGTCCAGCGCGCCATGTCCTGCACAAACACTTCGGTCGAGTATTCGTCCCGGTTGGTGTTGGGGGTGATGAAGGCCAGGGGCGGGTTGGGGCTGGGGATGCGGGTCTGTCCATCGGTGGTGGCCTGGCCCACGGGCGCCGAGGCATCGGCCTGGAAGCCAAAGCGGTTGTTCAGCACACTGCGCAACAGGCCGGTGCTGACCTGGTGCTGCACGCTGCCCCAGCGCACATTGCCGAGCAGTTTGAATTGAGCCGCCTGTTGGCTGCGCCGTTCATTGTTGCTTTCAAACTGGTAGATGTCGGCCAGGCCCACGTTGGTCTTGCCGGTGCTGCTGGATGGGCAATATCGGTCCGCATAGTAGGCGCCACTGACCGGGTCGCTGCAACCAAAGGGGTAGGCCAGGCGGTCGTCGCTCTTGAGCTTCTGGCGCCCGTACTGGGCCTGCCAGCTCCAGGTTTCGTTGATCAGTTGGTCGACCCGCAGCGTGCCGGTGAGGCTGTCAAAGTGGTTGGGCTTGGACCAGGGCTGATTGTTCAAGTTGACGTTGGGGTCACCCACCGCCGGCAACTGGTTACCCAACAGGCTTTGTCCGGGCACGCTGGGCTGTGTCAGGCTGCTCCATTCGAATTCGCCAGCGACCACGGTGTTGCGGCTGACGCGGGCATCCAATGCCAAGGCGAACAGATCACGGTGACCGTTCGTGGCATCGACCAGGGGGCGCATGTCCTCATGGGCAACGTTGAGCCGGTAGCCGATCACCTTGTTCTCGGTCCTGCCGCCCAGGTCCATCGCCATCAGGCGGGTGCCCCGTTCGCTGAGGCCCAGAGTCAATTCGCGCAAGGGCGTTTCGGTGGGGCGTTTCACCACGTAATTGACAAGGCCGCCAGGCGCGCTGGTCCCGGCCTGGATGCCACTGGTGCCCTTCAGGATTTCGATGTGATCCTTGTTGTCGAGCGGGATCACGGTTTCGGCACTGATCGGCAGGCCCTCGCGCCGGTAGTTGTAATTTTGGTTGAGCGTGTAGCCGCGAATGGTCAGAAAATCCCAATAACCGGGTGCGTTGTAGCCATCGGTGACCGAGGCATCGAGGGTGGTCAGATCGGCCAGCCGGCGCGCCCCGAGGGCGTCAAGTTGCTCCCGGCCAATCACCGTGACCGACGCGGGTACCTCACGGACTGGCACATCCCCGAAGCCCGTCACGTCGGCCACGGGCGCCGAGCTGCGCTCGTTCACGACAACGGGTTGAAGACTGGCATCCTGTGCCCAGGCCAATGGCCCCATCAGCAGCAAGGCCGCGATGGCGCAAGGCGTCAAGGGGGATGTGGGGTAACGGTGTCGGCAGGTCATGGTTCGGCTTCCGTGATCCTGGCGCAAAGCAGTCGTGTGGCGGGGCTCGCAGGCATGGGCAATGCTGCGGCCGGCACGTCGGGCTTCCCTGCGCGAGGATGATCTCAATCAGGTTCAAAGGGACTCTCTCAGTCCTGGAGGCAAACCTCCGGGACACCCCTAGCGGCCTCGCGGTCAATGTGACAGCGAGATGGCGGCATTGTAAACAGGCCGTCAAGGCTCGGCGGCCGAGCCTTTCATGGCCTGGATGAAAGCCTGTGCTTCGGCTTGGGGATTGGCGGCGGCCAGGACGGCGCGCACCACGGCCACACTGCCGACCCCGCTGGGCAAAACCTCGGGCAGGCGCGCGCGGTCAATGCCGCCGATGGCCACCAGGGGGTAGGGAGGCTGCTGGCGGTTCAGCAAATCGGCGTACGCCATCAGGCGGGCGATGCCCTGAGGCGCAGTGGGCATGGCTTTCAAGGTGGTGGGATAGACCGCGCCCATGGCGATATAACTGGGGCGGACCTGATCAGCCAACACCATTTCGGCGTAGCCATGGGTGCTGACTCCCAGGCGCACTCCGGCGTCACGCATGGCCACCAGGTCCGTATCAGCCAGATCTGACAGATCTTCCTGACCCAGGTGAATGCCCCAGGCGCCCTCATCGAGGGCGATTTGCCAGTGGTCATTGATGAAAAGTCGAATATCGGTGCCCTGGACGGCGGCGATGGCGGCCTTGATTTCTGCACGCACGGCCGACAGGTCTTGAGATTTGAACCGCAGTTGCAAGGTGGGGATGCCCATGTGGGCCAGGCGTGCGATCCAGTCGGCATCCGGTGCCACCACATACAGCCCCAGCGCCCGAGGGCAGGGCGCAAACGCGGGCCGGTCGGTGGGATAGCGGCCCAGGCCGAAGTCCTGTGGCTGGTCGGGCCAACTCAGATCGTCGCATTGTCCGGTGCGTTCGGCGCGTGACTGCCAGGCCCGGGCCAGGCAATGGGCGTCGATGTCAATGAAACCCAGGGCCCTGCAGGCCTGCCAGGCGGCCTGCTGCAAGGGCGGCCATTCAGGCGACACGGGGGCGGGTGGCAGTCGGCCAGGCCCGCCGAAGCGAGCCTGGTGGGTGCTCAGGATGGCCTGGGCCAGCAGTTCAGGGGGGGAGGGGTGTGTCATGGTGCTCAGGCGTGGTGCCAGAAAGGAGTACCCAGCACTGGGGTGCTGGGTTGGGCGTTGTCCTGGGCCTGCATGGTGCCGGCCAAGCGGGCTTGTCGCCCGGCGGTCACGGCCTGGGCGAAGGCGCCGGCCATCTGGACAGGGTTATGTGCCAGTGCCACGGCCGTGTTCAGCAGCACGGCGTCAAACCCCCATTCCATCACGGTGCAGGCGTGCGAAGGCCGCCCCAGGCCGGCGTCGACGATCAGCGGCACATCCAGTCGCTCGCGCAGGGTTTGCAAAGCACTGGGGTTGATCGGGCCCTTGCCGGTGCCAATGGGGGCTGCCCAGGGCATCACGGCCTGGCATCCGACGTCGACCAGGCGCTGGCAGAGCACCAGGTCATCGGTGCAGTAAGGCAGCACGCGAAAACCATCGCGGATCAGTTGTTCGGCCACCGGGACCAGGTTCAGCGTGTCAGGCTGCAAGGTGTAGTCGTCACCGATCAGCTCCAGCTTGATCCAGTCGGTTTCAAACACCTCACGGGCCATCTGGGCCGTGGTGATGGCTTCCTGGGGCGTATGGCAGCCGGCGGTGTTGGGCAAAACGGGAACCCCCAGCTGTTGAAGCAGCCGCCAGAAGTCATTGTGCTGGGCAGCGCCCGCGCCCGCGCCCGCACTGGCCTGGCGTCGCAGCGAGGCGGTCAGCATCGCTGGCCGGGCCATGCGTACTGCGGCTTCCAGGGTGGCTGGCGAGGGATAGCGCGCCGTGCCCAGCATCAGCCGGCTCTCAAATGATTGTCCGTAGAGGATCAGCGGATCATGGGGGGGAGTGATGGATGGGGTCATGGTTCAGCCTCCGGTGACTGGGGTGATCACTTCGACGCGGTCGCCCGCTTGCAAGCGGGTTTGGGCATAAGCCGACCGCGGCACGAAGCGCGTGTTGATTGCCACCGCGAAGGGGGGGGTGAAACCCTGGTGGCTCAGCAGCTCTGCCAGGGTGCCTTCTTCGGGCCATTGCACGGGGCGTTGGTTGATTTCGATGTCCATGGGCTCAGTGGGCTTGTGCAAGGCAGGGCCGGGATGGGGCCGCGTGGTCCAAGTTCACCCCCAGCCGTTCGGCCAGTTGGGTATCGCCCTGGGTCATCCAGGCCATGGCGACATCCGCCAGGGCGGGCGAAATCATGAAGCCATGCCGGTACAAGCCGTTGATCTGCACCAAGCGGGGCCCGCAACGCCTCAGGCAGGGCAGGTTGTCAGGCAGGGTGGGGCGGCACTGGGTGTTGAGCTCCAGAATGCGTGCCTCGGCAAAGCCGGGGTGCACGGTGTAGGCGGCGCTCAACAACTCCAGGGTCGAGCGCACGCTGGCCGGGCTGTTGTCATCGCTTTCGATCTCGGTCGCGCCCACCACAAATACGTGGTCAGGCTTGGGGGCAATGTAGATCGGGTAGCGGGGGTGAATCAAGCGGGTGGGGCGGGCCAAACTCACCTCAGGGGCATGCAGGCGCACCACCTCGCCGCGCACGGCGCGCAGGCCTGGCCATTGAGGACGCGACCCCATGCCGCGACAGTCGATGACAAAGCTGTCTTCATCCCATTCGAAGTCAGCCGGTGTTTGCGGGCTTTGCCAGTGCATCCTGGCGCCTTCCTGTTCCAACTCGTGCAGCAGGGATTGCAGCAGGCCTCGATTGTCGAGTTGCCCCTCGCCGGGCAGGAGCAGGCCCTGGTGAAACCGCTGGGCAAGGGCTGGCTCGTGCTGGGCGAAATCATTGGCATCCAGGCGCAGCAGCTCAGGCAGGCCTGGTACCGCCTGCTGGGTTGAGCGGAGCAGACCTTCGAAGCGCGCCGCTTCAGCCCGGTCCTGACGGTGCCAGACGACCAGTGTGCCTGCACGCTGAAAGAACACAGGACGACGCAACAGCGCCAGCAACTCGGGCCAGCGCTCCAGGGCGTACTGGCCCATGCGCACGACGCAGGGTTCGGTGATCGCGGACTCGGCCAGCGGGGCCAGCATGGCCGCCGCCACACGGGCTGCGGACCCATCGGCGTCCGGCCCTGCCGCATCATGCAGGGTCACTGGGTGGCCAGCACGCAGCAATTGCAGGCCCAGCAAGCGGCCCATCAGTCCGGCTCCCAGGATGATGACCTTCTGGTGACGTCGGATCAGCATGGCGATTTGCCGCCCGGTTGCAGGACGGTAGGGCAGGTCGAAGGCGATCGCGAAATTGGGACGAGGGGCGAAGTCGCTGAGAAGCGATGGCCTGGGGCGTTCAGAGGGGGCATGTCGTCAGTCCTTTACCTGGATACAGGGGGTGAGGACGAAACGAGGCCACGCGTCGTTGATGTTTGAAACTTCCCACGCCAGCATGATCTGGATCGGGTCATGAGGGTCTTTCTCAGCCAGGTCAAAGTCGATACAGCGCTGTTCGCACCGCATGAACCTCCGACAGGCACCCCTGTTTCATCCGCGCCCGAATTATGCAACGGGTGATCCTCCCGCCAATCGGGCCAGTGCGTTGGCATCCGATCCGAGGGACTTGCGGTGGCCATAATCGGTTACTTTGGGCTCTATCGACCTTCGTTTCATGACCTTCCATGCCGCCCCGGCTTCGCCTCTTGCCAGCGTTTTGCCGCCCCAACCTTGCCGATATGTGCGCGTGCTGAGCATCGCTGGATCCGACAGCGGCGGCGGCGCCGGCATCCAGGCCGATCTCAAGACCATGGCGGCCCACGGGTGTTATGGCATGACTGCCATCACGGCGCTCACAGCGCAAAACACCCAGGGTGTACGCGCTGTGCACCCCGTACCCGTCGAGCACCTGGTCCAGGAAATCGACGCCGTGGCTGAGGACATCGGCATTGACGCCGTCAAGACGGGCATGCTCGCCACGCCCGAGCTGGTGCACGCGGTGGTGGCTGCCATTCAACGTCACGCTTGGGGGAAGGTGGTGGTCGACCCTGTGATGGTGGCGACGAGTGGTGACCTGTTGATGGCCAAAGAGACGGTTTCCGTGATGGTCGAGAGGCTATTCCCCTGTGCCGCACTGGTGACCCCTAACCTCGATGAGGCCGAGTGCCTGCTCGGTCAACGCATCACTGAGGCAGCACAACTGCTGCCCGCTGCGCAGCGGCTGATCGGGCTGGGGGCACAGGCCGTGCTGCTCAAGGGAGGGCACCTTCCGGGAGACGAGGTGGTCGACCTGCTGTTGACTGCAGACGGTGAGCACCTGCACCTGGCCAGCCGTCGCATTGTGGGTGCGAACGTGCACGGCACGGGCTGCACGCTGTCTTCTGCAATCGCCTGCCAATTGGCGCTGGGGCAGACCCTGCCGCAGGCCGTCCGTGCCGCCAGGTCTTATGTTCTTCAAGCCATCGAGGCGGGCGCCTTCGTGCAGACAGGGCGAGGTCATGGCCCGCTGAACCACGGATTTGCGCCCTTGCCCATGCACCGCTTGCCAGTCTGATCCGCCCCCCTGGGGTGGCTGAGGCGCGCGCCAGGCTGGCCGAGGCGCATGCCGTAAGCTAGACGTAATGATGTTTTGCGACGTATCAGTTGCATCCAGAGCATATATTTGAACTGCCGTTGATGCGATTTTTTGATCCCTTTGATGTCATTTCTTCCATATGTGTGCGAAATTCACGGTGATTCCATTGGATATGCTTTCATATTGATTCAAATATTCACATAGCAATCTGCGGCCTTCTCCTACATTGACGTCCCAAGGGCACTATTAAGATTACACACGCAACAAATGGTTTTACGGTTGTGGCCACTCGGTTGCGTTGTCAATGTTTATCGCAAAGAAGGTTTATCTATGTTTTTGAATATGCGTCATTCGGGATTGGATGCTTTCATCAAGAAATTTCTGGTGGCTTTTTTGTTGGCAGGTTTCCAGCCTGTAATCTGGGCTCAGCCTGTTTCCAAACCCGTTGATACAGCCGCGAGCGTCAAGGCCTCCCCGATCAAGGTGCGACTCGACCAATACAAAGTGGTTACCTTGGAGAATGGAAAGGAAACCCTGATGGATGCCCCATCCATCAAGCCGGGTGACGTGATTGAATACCGTGCGACCTACACCAATCAGGACGCCAAACCTGTCTCGGGCCTTCAGGCCATCCTGCCCATTCCAGAAGGCATGGAGTACCTCCCAAAAACCGCCCGGCCAGGACCGGGCAAGGCCCTGTCCGCCACTGCCAGTGGGGCCTATGCGGCCGAACCTCTGACCCATCAGGTGCGTGTCAACGGCCGTGTTCAGGTCGAACCCGTTCCCTACGCGCAGTACCGCTCGCTCAAGTGGGAGTTGGGCCAGTTGGCGCCCGGCGCCACGCAAACTGTCTCTGCACGCGCTCAGCTTGAGTCGTTCAAGCCTGCGGTCAAACCGGATTCAGCCCAGGCTGTCCCGATCTCTCGAAAATAATCCCATCATGGATTGATCCAATTCTCTGAGGATCAATCCAAAACATCTCATCTTCATAGGCCGAGTGGTCGGCGTGTGGGTGTCCTCTTCCTGTTGCTATTCACTGGTGACAGGGATTTTTCTTCAAGTCGGCTTTGGTTCAAGGTATTTGGGCAATTGATGAATTGCTTTGATGTCGCTCGCCTGTGAGAAATTGGGTGGCGTGATATTTCAGCTACTTTGAACCAGGGCCGACGCAGGAGGTTATTTTGAAAATCAACTCTGGTCCACATGGTGGTGGCCGCAAGAGTTTCATGAACTGGGTTGGCACCCTGGTTCTGGGCTCTTTGGTCACCTTGGGTTCAGCCTACGCCGCACCACCCGAGGCGGGGACTGAAATTGGCAATCAGGCGCTCGCGCGCTACATCGACTCGGGTGGGACTCAGCAGGAGTCCAAATCCAACAACGCCTTGACGGTGGTTCAGCAGGTGGGGGCTTTTACCCTGGTGGACGCCAACACCAAATCGGCGTCGGCTGGCAACACGGTCTACATGCCTCACACCTTGACCAACACCGGCAACGGTTCTGACAAGTTCAGGTTGAGCGTGGCAGAGACCTTGGCCGGCGCGCCGCCCTTCACCAAGATCGCCATTTACGCAGATGCCAACGGTACCGGTTTGCCGTCAGGGACAGCGCTGTGCGCCTCGGACATCGCCACGGTCTGTACCACAGGCTTTGATCAGACAGTGGCCGGCAATGGTGGCGTGTTCCGTTTTGTGGTGGCCTACTCTGTGCCCTCGACAGCCACTGGCACATGGACCAGCAAGGCGACCGTCACGGCTGCGGCAGGGACCCCCTCGCTCTATCCGTCCAGCAACCTCACTGTCACCAACCTGGACACGGTCAACCTGACCGACGGTACCGCCTTCTCGGTCACCAAGTCCTTGAGCCTGCCCGGTGTCAAAGCACCTGGCGGCGTTGATTGGCCCAAAGCCATCACCGGTGGCCCACCGTCTGCGGCAAGCTGCTCGACCACCTGGTCGGCGGCCCTGGGTTCGGCCCCTGGCTGTACCTACGCGGTCTACACCATCAGCTTCAGCAACACAGGCGCCAAGGCCGGCGCGTTCTCGGTCCGGGATACCTTGCCTACCGGCCTGACTTACGTCACTGGTTCTGCCGTCTGGAGCGGCAACGGCGGTGTTGCATTGGCCGAGCCCGCCAACTCGGGCGCGGTGATCTACAGCGTGAACGGCAGCACCGTGCGCGCCACGGTGGCCAACGTCGCCGTCGGCCAGCAAGGCACTTTGAGTTTTGTCGTGTTGGTCAACAACACGGCCAAGCCCGATGGCTCGAACACGGCCAACGTGGCTTACTACGGCTCGGGTGATTGCCCCACCGCGGGTTCTGCGGGCGACAGCTGCACCACCACGCCGACCAACAAGGTTCCGTTCTCGCCTTCGGTGATCTACGGTGTCGTCGCTGCCAGCATTGATACCAACCCGGTGAAGGATGCGAGCACGCCTCCGGCGATTTCGACCGCCCAGAACAACCTGGTCACCCAAGCGACCGTGACCCCCAATGGTTCGGTGCGTTTCAACAACTACATCGTCAACACCGGCAATGCGGTTGATTCGTTCAACATCAAGGCAGCGACCGATCCGGCACAAAGCCCTTACCCGGCAGGTACCCGATTCGATCTGTTCAAGTCAGACGGGTTGACCCCATTGCTGGACACCAACAACGACGGCGTCCCCGATACCGGTCCTCTGGACCCGGGGACCAGCTACGTGGTGGTGGTCAAGGCCATTCTGCCGCCTGATGCCGTCGTGGGCAGCGGGCCGTACAACGTGCTGATCACGGCCACTTCGGCGGCTGGCGGTCTCAGCGTGCTGGACTCGGTCTGGGACCAGGTGGGCAAAGTGGTGCTGGTCGCCGGGGTCGATTTGACCAACACGGCCGCCGGCACGGGCTCGGGTCTGTTGGGCAATGGTGACCTCGGTGCGGGCCCCAGCCCGAGCCCGACCATGACCCTCGGGACCACCCCGGGCGTGCCTGTGGGCTTCCCGCTGTTCATCAAGAACACCGACTCGAAGGACAACACCTACCAGCTGAACGCGAGTTCCAGCGCAGCCTTCCCAGGCAATCTGCCTGCGTCGTGGACGGTCACCTACTATGCCGCCGGCACCTCCTGCGTGCCGACGCCGCCGGCGACCACCATGCCCGCTCAGTTGACCCAACCGGTAGCGGTAGCTGCGGGCGCTCAACTGCAGGTCATGGCCTGCGTGACCCCGGCCACCACAGCCACCACGGATGTGATCCAGCCGATCTACTTCCAGGCGATCTCGAGCGCTGCGGCATCGACCGGCATCATCGTCAGCGACGTGCTGCAGGACGCTGTGGAGGTCAAGCCTGCCAAGTTCAAGAAGCTGCTGCTGACTTCCAGCCAGACCGGTCAGGTGGCCACACCCGGTTCGGTGGTCTATCTGCATACCTTGAGCAACGTCGGGACGCAAACTTGCGGTACTGGCGGCTTCAAGGTGGCCGTCGGCATGCCGACGACCGACGTGTCGGCTGGCTGGAGCTATGCGCTGGCCTACATTGATGATGCGACGGGTACCACCACCCCCATCGGCACCACGGGCACCGTTCCGCAGTTGCTGGCGGGCAAGCAATGGAAGATCCGTTTGACGGTGACCGCGCCTGCGGGTGTCTCGGATGGCTACATCAACAATGCCACGCTCACCGTGACTGACAACCCCGCGCCCGGCGACGATTGCGGAACCGTCAGCAACGTGGACAGCACCACCGTGCAGACTGCCAAGCAATTGGTGGTGGTCAAGACCCAGGCGGCTGATTTGGCTTGCACAGGCTCTGCCACCGTGTTCACCACGGCCACCTTGACGCAAAAGCCAGGCACTTGCGTGATCTACCAGATCACGGCCACCAACTATGGGGCCACTTCCCTGAGCAATGTCGCGATCAACGACATGGTGCCGGCCTACACCACCTGGGCTGCCAAGCAGCCGGCCAGCCAGTGCACCAGCACCAACACGACTGGCACGGTCAGCCTGACCCACCAGGCAGGTACCTCGGGTGTGATTTGCGGTAGCGCGACGACCATGGGCCCGGGGGGCATCATGACGCTGACCTTTGCCGTGCAATTGAACCAGTAAGTGTTCATCCAGCCCCCAGCGCCGACGGCGCCGGGGGCCTCCAACTTGGGGCCGGTCCGGCCTCCATCCGACGGGAAGATCCCTGATCTGTCCTGTCCCCCAATTTCTTGACATCGCATCTGCTGCAACCCGCCTCGGGCGCTCGGGTTGGTGCGGTGTCGCCTCCCTTGTTGCGCAGGGGGCTGGGTCAGACCCCGCCCCGGTGCACCTCCATCGGAATCACCTGCCATGTGGCGTTTGTTGAGCATCTTGTTTCGAGCGGTTTGTGTCCGTGGGACGCAGGCCCTGCTTCTGGCGTCGCTGTTGGCCTGCGGTGCCTGGGCCGCCGTGGCGCCCCCGGGCACCTTGATTCCCAACATCGCAGGGGTCCTGCTGTCGATTGACACGCTTCCCTTGCTCAAGCCTTCCAACGAGGTGTACGTTCAGGTTCCCTTCGACACCGACCGCATTGGCGTGGCCAAGCAGGCCAGCCAGCCCATCGTCAATCTGGATGCCTCGGGCACTCCGGATGGCACGGCCACCGTGTCCTTCACCTTGCGGGTGCGCAGTTACGCTCAGGACACCCTGTCCAAGGTCGTCCTGCTTGATCAAATCGAAGGCAGTGGGGCCAGTCAACTGGGCAGCTACACGCCCAATGCCGTACCGGGTGTCGGCCAATACACGGTCTTGCCCAACAGCCTGGTGCTGCTGTTCACCACGGCCCCGATCAACGCCAGCTCGCTCAATCAAGGCTTCACCGGCCAGACCGCTGCCAGCAACCTTTTGCAAGGGGAGGTGAGTCTGCCGCGCGGGGCCGAGTTCACCCTGCGCTTTGATGTGCGGTACAACCTCAGCGGCCGTCAGGGCCTGCTTTACAACAGCGCCCGGGCCTGTGCACAGACCGTGGGGCCTCCGCCGACCACGGTGTGTGATGATTCAGTCGACGGCGTCAACCCGGACGTCAATGGCGACGGAGACCCCACGAACGATGGCTCGCCCACGCCCGTACCCACCCAGTTGCCGGCACTGGCCTTGCTCAAAAGTGTCAGCAGCCCGCGCCCCACCGCCACGGCAGGGGTCTATGAGGTGGACTACACCCTCAGTGTCCGCAACATCGGTGGCGCCATCGCCCCCGCGCTGCACCTCATTGACAACCTGGACTGCACGTTCCTGACTGGCCAAGCGGAAGGCGCGGTGGCCTCGTGGCGCCTGCTTTCCGCCCCCTTGTCCAAAACCGGGGTCCTGACGCCGTCTGCGGCCTACACAGGTCGTGGGGTGGGAGATTGCGGAAGCGCGGCACCATTGGATTTCCCAAGTTCAAGCACGCTGGACTTGCTCAACGGCACACAGGGCCTCGCGCCCGGCCAAAGCGATGCCATCAGCATCACGGTCGAGCTCACGCTGAAGCCTGAGTTTGTCACCACCGGTGCGCTGGTCAGCAACAAGGCCTGGGCCTGGGCGGGTGGCACGGTCGCAAGGGCTCAGGCCAGCCGGGCTGGCAGCGCCAATGTGCTCGCATGGGCCTATTCCAGTGTCGACCTGATTTTGCAGGCGGTCACCCCCAGCGTGACCAGCTTCACCCTGCGCAAAGAGGGCTCAACCCCAAAGGTTGTGCCATCACCGTGCCGGCCACCGTGTCTGCGGGCACAGCGCCTCCGACGCCAGCACCGTCATCTACTTTCCAGTACACGGTGCCGGCGGGCATCTACCAGATCAGTGCCTCTTTGACGGGGGGTGGCGGCGGCGCCGGGGGAAATGACGGGACCACGCTGGGGGTTTCGGGTGGGGTTGGCGGCAAAGTCACAGCGCTCATCAACGTGATGCCCGGGCAGGTCTTTTCGGGCGTGGTCGGTGGTGCCGGCAGTGTCGGGGCTTCGTCCAGCCTGGTGGCGGCGGGCGGGGCCGGCGGTGTTGGCGGCTGGGTGGGCGTGGGGGTCGCTGCTGGGGCTGGCGGAACGGGCGGTGGTGTCGGGACGTCTGGCGGTGGCGGCGGTGGCGGCGGGGCTTCCAGCCTGACCCTGGCTTCGCCGGCCGGTCCCACTGTGCTGGTCGCCGGTGGGGGCGGCGGTGCGCAGGGAGCGGCTTACCTGAGCACGGCGTGGGTCGGCGGCGCTGGCAGTGCCCCGGCTTTGGCCACTGCGGCCAGTTGTTCCATCCTCCCCGGCACCGCGGGGCAATCCCTCGGAAGCACTCTGGATGGCGGTGGCGGCGGTGGCGGAGGGTCCGGGGCGGTGGCGGGTCTTGGCGGGACGGGGCACCGGGATCGCACAGCCGAGGGCACTCAATCGTCTGCCGGAGCCTCGTGCTACAGCACGGCCAGTGGGCAGTTTTATGGCGCTCCGGCGCTGGCCGCCGGTGCCAACGCTGGCCAGGCTGGGGCCTGGGCAATCACACCGTTGCCATCGCTGCTCAGCATGAGCAAGGCCACGACCGGCTTGATGGGCGGTGTTCGAGGGGTTTACACGTTGACCATCAGCAACAGCGGTACCGGCGGCAGCAATCCGACGCTGACTTTTTACGAGCAACTGCCCCCCAAGATGGCCTACGCCGGGGCGGTGGCAAACCCCGGCGGCACGGTGAACCTGCTGAGCGCACCGGTGTGCACGGTGCTCAACGGCACGAGCTTGGACACGGGCCTGTTGCTGGCCTGCTCGGTGCAACTGCCACCAGGAGGGGTTCCCGCAGGGGGCAATGTGCAAATTGATTTGCAGGTCACGCCGGCGGAAGTGTTGATCGGCCAGGCCGTGACCAACAAGGCCCAAATCGATCCCAGCAGCCAGAACGCCGCCCAGAACCCAGTGGCTTGCACGGCGACCAACAACCCTGCTGGGTGCGCGGTGTTGGCTCACACGGTCACTGCGCCTCCTTTGAGTTTGAGCAAGACCAATCCCGGTCGCCTGCCCGAGCACGGCGGCCGACACCCAGCCCTTTGCCACGGTGAACCAGGCGCAGCCAGGCCAGTACGTTGAGTACCAGGTGGTGTACAGCAACAACTCGGCCGGGCCGCTGACGTCCATCCGCCTGTCTGACTCGGTGCCGGCCTACACGGTTTACCGTTCGGCTGGCTGCGGCACGGTGCCCTCTGGTTTGCAGGCCTGCAAGCTGACGCAGCAGCCGGCGCCGGGCGGGACCGGTGCCCTGCAATGGGACCTGAGTGATGCGCCGGCCAGCGCCCTGGCAGTCGGCCTGCAGCCAGGAAGCAGCGGGTCAGTGATGTTCTGCGTGCAGATCCAGAGCTGAACTCCGGTGCTGCCGTGCCTGGTGCTCACGCTTGACCCAGGCCGAACCCAGCCGAACCGCTCTGCTGGCCGTCTTGAGGACGGTGTCATGAGCCCTGCAATTGCAACTGGCCGCTGAGCTGGCGAAGTTCATTCAAGGCCTTGGCAAATTCGCCGGCCTCGATCAACGAGGCCACCCGTTTGAACGCACTGGCATTGGGGTGGTCATGCAGCAGATGGGCAATCGGGCGGGCCAGGCTGGCCGCATGGGTGTCACGCTCGGACAGCAGGGTTTCAAGTTCGGCCCACAGGGGGCTCACGAGGTTTCGCAGCGCCTGGCTGAGCGGGCTTCGCACAGTCATGCTATTTGCGACACCGGCCGGTCTGCCTTGGCCCGCACGGCGGCCCCAGCGTGCCGCCATGCTGACCAGCAGGACGGGGTCAATGGGTTTGCTCAGGTGGTCATTCATGCCGGCCCGCAGGCAGGCCTGCTTGTCACTGGGCAAGGCGCTGGAGGTCATGGCCACAATGGGCAGATCAGCAAAACGGGGGTCGGCTCGCAGCCGGCGGGTGGCTTCAAGACCGTCCATTTGCGGCATCTTCCAATCCATCAACACCAGATCGCAGGGCATTTGATGCAGTTGGTCCAGTGCTTGTTGGCCATTGGCGGCCGTGCTGACCACGGCGCCGGCCTCGGTCAGCAGGGTGGTCGCCAGCTCTTGGTTGACATCGTTGTCCTCCACCACCAGCACGCGAAGCCCCGCCAAGGGCAGAGGTTGGTGTTCGGTGGGCGGGCAGGCCACGCCTTGCGGCGAGGGCATTGCAGACCGTTGCAACTCATGCAAGGCCTGGTGCAGTGCATCCTGGACCGATCTCGGACTGACCGGCTTCTCCAGGACCGCGGCCAGCTTCATGCCCCGGGCCGCCTCCAAAAGGTCATCTCGGCTGTGGGCTGTGACCATGATGACGGACAACGGCGGCCCTTTGTCAGCCGATTGCTGCATTCGGCGCACGGTCTCGAGTCCGTCCATGTCGGGCATCTGCCAGTCCATGAGCACCAGGTGGTAAGGCTCACCCCGGCTCCGGGCGTTCTGCAGTTCGGCCAAGGCTTGCTGGCCATTGGTGACGGCATGGACCTGGGGGTGCAGGGAGCCGAGGATGCTGACCAGCACCTCCCGAGAGCCAGGTTCGTCGTCGGCGATCAGCACCCGCAGGTCCTGCAGCCGGGGCGGTGGGGGGAGGTGGGGGCTGCCCACGCTGGGCACACCCAGCCTGCAGGTGAAGACAAACCGAGTCCCTTGCCCTGGTTCGCTTTCCACCCACACCTGCCCTTGCATGATCTCGATCAGGTGGCGCGAGATGGCCAGGCCCAAGCCGGTGCCCAAGGGGGAACGGACCGGTGCAGCGTCGACTTGGACCAGCGCTGAAAACAGGCCGGCGATCTGCTCGGGTGTCAGGCCCAGGCTGGTATCGCGCACCTCGAAACGCAGCAGTGCCTGGGTGTCGTCCTTGTCCAGGCAATCGACGCGAACTCGGATTTCGCCCTCTTCCGTGAACTTCAGGGCGCTGCCCACCAGGTTCAGCAGGACCTGCCCCAGACGCATCTGATCACCCACCAGGGTCGAGGGCACCTCGGGGCTGACCTCGAAACGCAGGCCCAGGCCTTTTTCGTCGGCCTCCAGCACGGTCTGGCTGGTCAGTGTGTCCAGCGCCTCGCACAGCAAAAAGGGGCGGTGTTCGAAGGAGAGCTTGCCGGTCTCGATCCTGGAGAAATCGAGCACGTCATTGATGACCCGCATCAAACTGCGCGAAGCGGCCACCACGCGGTTCAGGTGATGACGGGCCCGTTCGGGCAGGTCGGTGCGCAGGGCCAGTCCGGTCATGCCCATGATGACGTTCATGGGGGTGCGAATCTCGTGGCTCATGCCGGCCAGAAAATCGTCACGACTGCGGTGGGCGGCCTCGGCGGCGGCCATGGCGTCGCGCAGGGCCTTCTCGGCCTGCAACTGTTCGGTGACGTCGATGCCGAACGAGATCTCAGCCACATCGCCATCCTCAACGTGCATGACGTCCTGAGGCAAGGGTTCGGTGAAACGCCAGATGATGCGCCGCCGCTCGCCACTGAGGTGGGTGATGTCGTAAGTGCGTTCCTGCACGGCATTGCGCTGATCGGACCCGATGTCGTCCAGGCGCAGTTCGGGGTTCAGGCGGGCCTGGATGGCGGACCACTCCAGACCCAATACTTCGCCGCGCTGGTAACCGCTGGCACGGGCCGCTGCGTCGTTGAACAGGGTGATGTGGCCTTGAGGATCGACCCCCACCACGATGATGTCGGCCGACTCGATCAGCTTTTCCAGCAACTCGCGTGCGTGGCGGGACCGGGCCTCTGATTTGCCCAGAGCCTCCATCTGCTGGTGCAGCTTCGCCGCCATGGCGTAAAGGGCCGTCAGCAGCTGCCCGGGCTCATCGTGGTACCCCTGGCATTCGGGGGTGGGCTGCCAGTCGCCGGCGGCCACACGCTGCGCCACCTCCACGGCCTTGGCCAGTGGGCCGGCAATGCTGCGCCGAATCAGGTGGGCCAGACCGATGGCTGCCAACAGCGACAGGGCCAGCACCCCCAGCAGCCACAGGGTTTCTGAAGTGACACGTTGGGCCACCCACTCTTCTTCCCGGGCACTGTGGGCTTCGGCGGCCGGGATCGTCATGTCCACGGCATGACGATGTTGCTCATACAGGGCGTTGAGCTTGGCAAGAGAGGCCTTGTGGGCCTGAGGGGCGTGGTTTTCCAGGCTGGGCAGGTAGTGTTGCCACACCTCGTCAAAAAATGCGTCTGCGGCAAAGTTCAGCTCGTCCAGCATCGTGCTGGGCAGTCCCAGATCGGCAAGGCGTTCCTGCCAATGGGCATGGCGCTGCCGGTACTGGGTCTCCAGATACCTCAAACGCTGCACCAGATCCGAAGAGGGGCTTGAATCGGCTGCACGCTCCAGTTGCAAGCACAGCAAATACGATTCAACAATATAAAGCGGTGGCGGCAGCAGATCGGAGACCAGGTCTTTTGATTCTCCGATGCGGTGAAAGACCTCCCCGCCCACTTTGATTTCATGCAGTGTCTTGAACGACCAGAGTCCGAAAATGGAAAAACTGATTGTGAACATGACAATCAGCAGGTACAGGCGTCGAGATAAATTCAAAGACCGAAGCATGAAAAATTCCATTCTGGATTGAGAGGGTCTTGAATGCCGAGCTTGAAGCGGGTTCTGGTCAGTAAAGCGCTCGATCCTCTATTTATTGGCTTGATTTGTCAATAAATGTCCCAGTCGCTGGCACTCAGGCGACCCATTGGCAATGGCCTATGCTGCCTGCCTGGGCTGGATATTCAAGCCCTTGAACTGTTAATTTATGCAAGTTCAAATGTTTTTAATAAACAATTAAATGCGTCGATGGTCAGGGGCATTTAAAAAAATGAGACATTCATGCGCTCTTTCGCGATGAAAGAGACAGGAAGATCGCCTGAAGAACAAATATGAGATCCGTGAATCTGGATCTGCTGTGCGTTCATCTGCGCTGCCGATGCCGTGGTGCCCTCTGGGGCCGGGCCCCGGACCACAGGGTGTCTGGCGTGGCCGCGTCAGTGCGTCACGCCCAGGCGCTGTTGCAGCAGGGTGCTGGTGGTGGTGTATTGCAGGCGCACCGACTGCTCGGGGTGCACCAGGGCCACGGCGGCAAAGGCTGCCAGGGTGGCTTCATGGAAGCCGCACAGAATCAGCTTGCGCTTGCCTGGGTATTGGTTGATGTCGCCCACCGCAAACAGCCCGGCCTCGGCCGTGCTGAAGGTGGCCGGGTCGACGGGCAGCAGCTTGCGCTCCATGGCCAGGCCCCACTGGGCCAGCGGGCCCAGGCGAGGTGACAGGCCCAGGTAGGCCTGCAGACTGTCCAGAGGCAGGGTGTGCTCGGTGTCGTCATCGGTGGCGATCAGCAGCCCTGTCAGGCGCTCACCCTGCGGCGTGGCATGGGTTTGCACCCCAATGGGCTGGCCCAGCTGCACACGCAGCAGGCCGGTCTGACGCAGCTGTTGCAGGGTTTGCAGCAGGGCTGGTTCAGCGTCAAACACATCTTTGCGATGCAACAGCGTCACCTGACGCGGGCCAGGGGCCCCAGCCTGTCCAGCGGCGGCCAGCGTGATTGCCGCCTGCACGGCCGATGCATCGCCCCCCGTCACGACCACCCGTTGTCCCGCCAGGGGGGCGGCGTCGGGCGTCTGGTTGTAGTGCACCTGGGTACCTTCAAAGGCCGCCAATCCTTCAACCCGCAGGGTCCGGGGCACAAAAGCGCCGACGCCGGCGGCAACGAACACCGTGCGGGCCAAAAAGCGCTGGCCCCGGGTGGTGTCGGCCAGCCAGCGGCCGTCGACCTGCCGTTGCAGGCTGCAGACTTCCTGGTTGAAATGGAAACTTGGTGCAAAGGGGCGCAACTGGGCCAGCAACTGGGACGCCAGCTCACGACCCGTGCAGCGCGGGATGCCCGGAATGTCGTAGATCGGCTTGTCGGGGTACAGCGCGACGCACTGTCCCCCGGCTTCGGGCAGGGTGTCCACCACCTGGGCGCGAAGGCCCTGCAGGCCCAGTTGAAAGGCCTGGAACAGCCCGACCGGGCCCGCCCCAATCACCAGGGCATCGGTTTCGATGGGGAGGGCAGGGCTCATGGGCTGCGGCGGCTCCGTGGGGCAGGTGCCCCGCGGGATCAGCGGATCAGGTCAGCCAGCTTGCCGGGCTTGTTGTTCCAGGCGTCGGCGTCAGGCAAGGCCGGCTTGCGCTTGGTGATGCTCTTCCAGCCATCGGCCTGGGCCAGTTCGGCGTTGAGCTTGATGAAGGCGATCTGATCCGAAGGGGTGTCTTCTTCTGCAAAGATGGCGTTGGCCGGGCATTCCGGGATGCAGACGGCGCAATCGATGCACTCGTCCGGATCGATGACGAGCATGTTCGGGCCTTCGCGGAAGCAGTCCACGGGGCACACATCCACGCAATCGGTGAATTTGCACTTGATGCAGTTTTCGGTAACGACGTGAGTCATGAGGGGCTCTGTTCGGTGGGGTGGGCATCCCGGATGCTGCCGCGCATCGGCTCAGCATTCGGAAAAACCCTGGATTTTAGGGATTTTCACAAGCCCTGCCGGCATGTGGGGCCCACATGCCGGCGTCAAGGGCCTATTTTTTGCGTCGGATCAAGCGTTCACGAGCACCGCAGCCGCGGTTTTGTTGCTCGCGGTGTCCACCAGGATCAGGGAGCCGAGGGCCCGCGCCTGGGCAAAGGGCAGGGTGGCCACGGCCTCTTGCAGCGCCAGTTCGATGTGCCCGATGCTGTTGGGGGGCAACTCGGTGGCGTCTTCCTCGGCCAGGGTGTTGATGTCGAGCTTGTGCACGATGCGGCTCACCTTGGCCTTGACCCAGCGGTGCCCGTGCAGTGCCCAGTAGACACGGCCAGGCACCAGCGGCTCGTCGTCCAGCCACGACACGGTGGCCTTCAGGCTGCGCTGGGCTTCGATCTGGCCTGGAGCCAGCAACCAGTCGCCGCGCGACACGTCGACCTCGCGGTCCAGCACGATGCCCGCGCTGTGGCCGGCTTCGATGTCACCTGGGCGGCGGGCGTGGTCCAGCACCTGGGCCACCGTGGCACTCTGCCCGCTGGGCAGCACGGTGATGGCCTGGCCGGGTTTCACGCTGCCGGCGGCCACACGGCCCCAGAACACGCGGCGGCCCTGGCTGGTGTCGGACGAGGACGAGAACTTTTCGACCCACTGCACCGGGAAGGCAAACGGCTGCTCGACGTCGGCGTGGGTGATGGGCAATTGCTCCAGCAACTGCAGCAGGCTGGGGCCCTGGTAGCCGCACCAGTCGGCTTGGGCATCGACCACGTTCCAACCCTTGAGGGCCGACACCGGGATGGTGGCGCGCACGGTGATGCCCGCCGCGGCAGCGAACTTGTGCAGGGCCGCACTGATGTGCTGGAAGGCCAAGGCTGGGTCTTCCACGGCATCGAGCTTGTTCACGGCAAACACCAGCGAGGTCACGCGCAGCAGATTCACCAGCAGCGAGTGGCGGCGCGTCTGCACCAGCAGTTCGAGCTCAGGGTTCTTCCAGTCCAGCTTGGTGGCATCCACCAGCACCACGGCGGCATCGGCGCTGCTGGCGGCGGTCACCATGTTGCGGGTGTACTGCTCGTGGCCAGGCGCATCGCCAATGATGAACTTGCGGCTTTCGGTGGCGAAGTAGCGGTAGGCCACATCGATGGTGATGCCTTGTTCGCGCTCGGCCGACAGACCGTCGGTCAGCAGGGCCAAGTCGGTTTCGCCTTGGCGCTGCACACCGGCCAGGTGGTCTTGCAGCACGGCCTTGCTGTCCACCAGCAGGCGCCCGATCAGGGTGCTCTTGCCATCATCGACCGAGCCGCAGGTGATGAAACGCAGGGCGGGGCGCAGCTCGGTGCTGCTCACGGGGGCGGTGGGGTTCAATTCAGTCGTGCTCATCAGAAGTAACCGTCCTTCTTGCGTTTTTCCATCGAGGCGTCAGAGGTCTTGTCGTCCATGCGGGTGGCGCCGCGCTCGCTCACGTCGGCGGCCAGGGTTTCGATCACGATGTCGGCCGGGGTGGCGGCCGTGCTCTCCACCGGGCAGGTGCAGGTGATGTCGCCCACGGTGCGGAAGCGCACGTCGCGCAACTGCACCTCTTCGCCGTCCTTGGCAGGGGTCAGCTCGGTCACCGGCACCAGCAGGCCACGGCGGTCCACCACCGGGCGCTGGTGGGTGTAATACAGCGAGGGCAGGGCGATCTGCTCACGGTCGATGTACTGCCACACGTCCAGCTCGGTCCAGTTGCTGATCGGGAAGACCCGGAAGTGCTCGCCCGGGGCCAGGCGGGTGTTGAACAGGGTCCACAGTTCGGGGCGCTGGGCCTTGGGTTGCCATTGGCCGAAGCTGTCGCGGTGCGAGAAGATGCGTTCCTTGGCGCGTGCCTTCTCTTCGTCGCGGCGGGCGCCACCGATCAGGGCGTCAAAGCGGAATTCTTCAATCGCTTCCAGCAGGGTGACCGATTGGTGCACGTTGCGCGACTCGCCCGGGTGGGCCAGGCGCACGGTGCCGCGCTTCATCGAGTCTTCCACGTTGCGCACGATCAGCTCGGCGCCCAGCTCCTGGGCCCGGAAGTCGCGGAAAGCCGTCACCTCGGGGAAGTTGTGGCCGGTGTCGATCATCAACAACGGGTAGGGAATGCGGCCCGCGCCAAAGGCCTTTTCGGCGCATTTGAGCATCACCAGCGAGTCCTTGCCGCCCGAAAACAGCAGGGCGGGGCGTTCGAAGGCGGCGGCCACCTCGCGCAGGATGAAGATGGTCTCTTCTTCCAGCGCGTCCAGGTGGGCGTTGCTGAGGTGGCTGAGGTTCTGGGTGCCGTTGACGGTCATGTTCTGAGGCTCAAGCAATTGGGGATCGGTTCGGGTGTTCATGCGTTCACCGGGCGGATGGGGATGATGCTGGAGGCCGGTGCATCGTCATCCTTGGCAACGTGCAGACCACACTCCTTGGCAGATTCCTGCTCCCACCACCAGCGGCCCGAGCGGAAGTCTTCGCCCAGGGTGACGGCACGGGTGCAGGGGGCGCAGCCGATGCTCGGGAAGAACTGGTCGTGCAGCGGGTTGTAGGGCACGGCATTCAGCTCGATGAAGCGCCATACATCGCCCAGCGTCCAGTTGGCCAGCGGGTTGACCTTGGCACGCTCGCCGCTGCTGTCGATGTCGGGTACTTCGGCGCGGGCATTGGATTGCTCGCGGCGCAGGCCGGTGATCCAGGCCTTCTTGCCTTCCAGGGCCTGGGCCAGGGGCACCATCTTGCGGATGTCGCAGCAGGCCTTGCGCAGTTCGATGCTCTTGTACATGGCGTCTTCGCCGTTGGCCGCCACAAAGGCGTCTGCAGCAGCGGCGTCGGGGCGGTAGACGTCAACGGTGTTGCCGTAGCGCGCCTCGATCTGCCCGATCAGGGCCAGGGTTTCGGCATGCAGCTTGCCCGTGTCCAACACAAAGACGCTGACGCCTTCGGTTGTGAGCACGCCGGCCTGGTGCATCAACTCGGTGATCACCATGTCCTCCACCCCCAGGCTGGAGGCCTGGGTGATGGGCGTGTACTCGGCCACGGCGCGCTGCAGCAGCGCGATGCTGGCTTTCACCTTGGCCTCGAAGTCTTTCGAGGCGGTGTGGGCGTAGAGGGAAATGGCACTCATGGTCGCGGGGGGCTTTGTTTTGATGGCGTGTGAATGCCGCTGGGCTCAGGCGGCCTGGCGTGCGAACAGCGGCTGGGTGTTCACCGCGTCGGCCTGGTAGAAGCCCGAGAAGCGGTCGAACTGGCGCTGGGCATCGGCGATGTCCACGCCGGCACGCAGCACGGCCACGTCAATGCCGCTGCGGCTCATCTGCACCAACTGGTCGATCAGCACATCGCCGGTGGCGCGGATTTCGCCGGCGAAACCCAGGCGACGGCGCAACAGGTAGGCCTGGCTGTAGGCGCGGCCATCGGTGAATTTCGGAAAGTTCAGATCGACGCGGGTCACGCCGTCCAGCGACAGGGTTTGGGGGTCAACGGTGTTGTCCAGCACCAGCACGCCGGCTTGGCCTTCCGCGCTGGTGTGGTCTTTGGCTTCAATGATCTTCATGGTCTGACTCGCAGGTGTTGGGGGCTCAGGCGGCCACGTGGGCGTGGGCCGGTACGGCGCGGGCGGCGTTGGCGGCAAGCTTGAACGGGTCATGGCCGACGCGGCGCAGCGTGGCGATGAAGGTTTCGCCGTTGACGCGCAGGTCGCGGTAGGTGCTGAGCACGGCTTCGACCACGTCCGGGACTTCGGCGGCCGAGAACGAAGGCCCCACCACCTTGCCGGGCACGGCCGTGCCGCTCAGGTCGGAACCGTCCGAGCCGCCCAGGGTCACCTGGTACCACTCCTTGCCGTCCTTGTCGACGCCCAGGATGCCGATGTGGCCGGTGTGGTGGTGACCGCAGGAGTTGATGCAGCCGCTGATGTGCAGGTCGATCTCACCGAGGTCGTCGAGTTCGTCCAGGTCCTGGTAGCGCTCGGTGATGGCTTCGGCCACCGGGATCGAGCGGGCGTTGGCCAGGGCGCAGAAGTCGCCGCCCGGGCAGGCGATCATGTCGGTCAGCAGGTGCACATTGGGGCTGGCAAAGCCCGCTGCACGCGCGGCGGTGTACAGCGCATGCAGTTCGCTGGCCGAGACCCAGGGCAGCAGCACGTTCTGGTCGTGCGTGACGCGGGCCTCGCCGGCGCTGAAACGGTCCACCAGACCGGCCAGGGTGTCGAGCTGGTCGGCGTCGGCGTCGCCCGGGGCCTGGCCGCGGCGCTTGAAGGACAGGGTCACGGCGCGCAGCGCCGGGTTCTTGTGCGGGGCCACGTTGCGCGCCAGCCAGCGGGCGAACATCGGGTCGGCATCGGCGGCGTGGCGCAACTGGGTGTCCACGGCTTCGGCGCTCACCACTGGGCGATCGGCCAGGCTCGGGGGCACGAAAGAGGCGGCCACGCGGTCGTACTCGGCCTGCGGGATGGTGTGGGCGCCGCCATCGTGCTCGACGATGGCCTTGAACTCGGCTTCCACGTCATCGAAATAGCGCTGGCCCTCGGCCTTCACCAAAATCTTGATGCGGGCCTTGTACATGTTGTCGCGGCGACCGTAGCGGTTGTAGACCCGCACCACGGCTTCGAGGTAGTTCATGATCTGGTTCCAGGGCAGGAACTCGCGGATCACGGTGCCGGGGATCGGGGTGCGGCCCATGCCGCCGCCCACCAGCACGCGAAAGCCGATCTCGCCGCCTTCGTTCTTGATCACGTGCAGGCCCACGTCGTGCCAAGCCGTGGCGGCGCGGTCTTCGCTGGCCCCGATGATGGCGATCTTGAACTTGCGTGGCAGGAAGGCGAACTCAGGGTGCAGCGTGCTCCACTGGCGCAGGATCTCGGCGAAGGCGCGCGGATCGGCCACTTCGTCCACCGCAATGCCGGCGCGCTCATCGCTGGTGATGTTGCGGATGCAGTTGCCGCTGGTCTGGATGCCGTGCATGTTCACGCTCGCCAGCAGGTCCATCACGTCGGCCGACTTGGACAGCGGGATCCAGTTGAACTGCACGTTCTGACGCGTGGTGAAGTGGGCGTAGTGGGTGGGCAGCTTGGCCGAACCCAGGGCTCCCTGGATCTTCAGGGCCTCGGCGTACACGCCGGCTTCGGGTTCGTCGTACTCGCGGGCGATAGTGCCCAGCACGCGCAGCTGGGCGCTGGAGAGCTCACCATAAGGCACAGCCACACGCAGCATGGGGGCGTAGCGCTGGACGTACCAGCCGTTTTGCAGGCGCAAGGGGCGGAACTCTTCGTCGGCCAGCTTGCCGGCCTGCCAGCGTTCGAGCTGGTCACGGTGCTGGGCAGCGCGCAGCTTGACGAACTGCTTGTCGAAGTCGGTGTATTGGTACATCGTGGGTCTACTTCTTGATTTTCAGAGGGCGATCAGTTTGCTGCCGGCATAGGCCAGCAGCAGCGATAGAACAGAGCGGATGAAACGCTCGGGCAATTTGTGGTTCAGGTGCGAGCCGATCCAGATGCCTGGGATGGAGCCCGCCAGCAGCTTGGCCAGCAGCAGCCAGTCGACCGTGCCCAGGCCCGCATGGCCCAGGCCGGCCACCAAGGTCAGCGGCACCGCATGGGCGATGTCGGCAGCCACGATGCGCTGCAGCGGCAGCGCCGGGTAGACCAGCATCAGCACCAGCACCCCGATGGCACCCGCGCCAACGGAGGTCAATGTTACCAAGCAGCCGATGACCGCGCCGAACAGCACCGGCAAGGCACCGTGCAGCGGTCGGGCCGGGTCTTTCAGTTGAGGGCCCGAGGCATGGCTGCCCTGGGTCTTGCCAAACAAGGCCTTGTACAGGGTGGCCACGGCGGTCAGCAGCAGGGCGGCACCCAGCGTGCTCGTCATGGCGTGTTGCACGGCCGGGCTGGTGGCGCCAAAGTGGTCCAGCAAAAACAGCGTGAGCAGCGAGGCTGGCACGCTGCCATAGGCCATGTGCAGCACCACCGGCCAGTCGATGGTGCGGCTGCGGGCCAGCTTGACCGACCCGCTGAACTTGGTGCCGGCCGCAAACAGCAGGTCGGTGCCGATGGCCAGGTGCGGCTTCATGCCGAAGAAAAAAATCAGGATCGGGGTCATCAGCGAGCCGCCACCCACCCCGGTCAGGCCCACGACCAGACCAACCGCCAAACCTGCCACGATGAAAGCCAATTCTTGCATGGGGCGGTATTGTGGTGAGGGCCCTTATGGACACAAACGATTTTTTAGTTCGTGCTTTATGCGGATAAGCTTATGCGCCTTGTGCCATGCGGCCTGGCGAGGGATTGGACGCGTGATCTGGATATAGAAACCGGGCCCGATCATTCGTCGCCGGCAGGGGCTTGGCGCCCAGGTGCCGGGCGGCTGGCCAGCAGGGCGCGGGCCTGCGACAAGGGCACGGGCAGGGGGTCGCCCACCAGCTCGGAGGCCAGCAGTTCCCCGCACAACAGGCCCCAAGTGAGGCCGCGCGTGCCCAAGGCGGTGCACAGCCACAGGCCCGGGCGCCGGCCGGGGTCCACCGGGCCGACCAGGGGCAGGCGGTCAGGCGAGGTGCAGCGGATACCGGCCCAAGCCTGCAGGCGCCCGGCAGGCTCACCCAGACTGGCTGCCGTGGCCGGCAGCAGCGTGGCCAGCTTGCTCAGGTTGGTGGCGTGATCCTCGGGCTTGCAAGGGGTGGGCTCGCCCGCAGCTTGCGCGGGGTGCCCGCGGTCAAAGGTCGAGCCCGTGTGCCAGCTCAGGGCCCCATCGCCCGGCAGGTGCGGGATCAGGCTGCCCTGGCCGTTCACCGGCAGCGGGGGCAGTCGGTCGCTGTCGGCTTGCTGGGCGCTGGTCAGCTGGCCGCGCAGGGCTTGCAGCGGCACCTGGGGTTCGGCCAGGGCCCGGCTGCCCGGACCGGCGGCCACCACCATCAAGGCGGCTTGGGCCAGCGGTCGGTCGGTCTCATCCAGGGCCTGCCAAAGGCCGGTGGCGCCATCGTGCTGCAGTCGGGCCACCCGGCTGTCCCCCTGCCAGCGGATGCGGCCTGACACGGGGGCGGCCAGCAGGGCCTGCACCAGGCGGGCCGGGCGCACCCAGCCGGCATGGCGATGCCAGGTGGCCGGCGCGTCAGGGGGCAAGCCGGCGGCCTGCTTCAGGGCGGCGCTGGCCTCTTCGCTGCCGGTGGCTTCGCCATCGGCATCGGCGCGAGGGCCGGCCTTGCCATGCACCCGGTGCTCCAGCACGCCGCTGGGGGCCCAGTCTTGTCGTTCGGCCAGCAGGCGCAGGGCGGTTTGCCGGGTGATGCGCAGGCCGGTGCGGGTCAGGCGGGAGATGCGGTTGTCGTCAGGAGACACATGGGGCGAGAACAGGCCTGCCGGCAGGCCCGAAGCCCCGCCAGCGGGTTCGGAGCAGGCGTCGAGCACCGTCACCTGCCAGCCGCGTCGGGCCAAGGCATGCGCGGTGCCCAGGCCCGACAGGCCCCCACCGATGACCACCGCATCGCGTGCCGTGTCTCGCGGCCAGGGCGCCACCAGAGGGGGCGAGCGACGCGGCTCCCAGGCCGGCAGATAGCTCGCTTGCAGGCCCGAGGCCTCGCTGGACAACACAAAGCCCAGCTGCTTGAGCCCCTCGCGCAGCCCAGGGGTGTCTCGGTCGGCCCTCAACCGGGTGCCACGCCGGCACAGGCGGGCCAGGGCCTTGAGCAGGCCCTCGTCCCAGGGCTCGGGGTTGGTGGGGGCGGTGGTGGGGGGGGTGGGGTCGCACCAGCAGAGGCTGTCGGCCTCCAGTTGCAATTCGCGCAGGGTGTCGGGCAGGGGCCCCACACACAGGGTCAGTTCAAGCTGCCCCTCCTCGAAGCTCAGGCGATGAAAGCCCGGCGCCAGGCCCCACCACTGGGCGCACAACTGTTGCGCCTGCGGGCTGTTGTCGCCGGTGCGGGCCAGGTGTTGCTGCAGGCCTGCCAGATCGACGGGGCTGGGCTCGATGGCCACCACGTGCAGGTGGGCCGGGCGCTGAGGGGCCTGTCGCCAGGCTTGCCAGCGGGCCAGAAATGCCTCGCCCAGGCCAAAGCGGGTCTGCAATTCCACCCAGCGGGGCTGGCCTTGCCAGCCCGGGGTGTCATCAGGAGGGAGGGGGGAGCGGTCGGAAATGGTTCAGGTCCTCAGGCCGAAGGGGGCACGTAGCCTTGGGCCACGTCGGCGCCGCCGCCGAAGAAATGGCTTTCCATCTGGCGCACCAGGTACTGGCGGGCGCGTGCATCGGCCAGGTTCAGGCGGTTTTCGTTCACCAGCATGGTCTGCTGCTTGAGCCAGGCGGCCCAGGCTTCCTTGCTCACGCTTTCCCACAGGCGCTTGCCCAGTTCGCCGGGGTAGGGCGGGAAGTCGAGGCCTTCGGCTTCCTTGCCGAGCTTGATGCAGTTGACCATGCGTGCCATGTGGGGATCCTTGTTGCGGTGTTGGGTTCAGTGAGCTTGGGCGGGTGCGGCGCTGGAGGCAGCCCCGGATTCGGCGCCGATTATCCCATCGGATGCCTGTCCCCTCAGGGCCGGGGTGTTCTGTGTGTGCGCGGGTTTTGCGCTGTGTCAGTCAACAGAAATCAGATAAATAAATGATTTCTTATGCGTTTGAGTTTGAAGCAGGTGTTTCCAGAATCGAGCCCAACTTCAACCCCCGCCGCAAAGAACCCATGTCTGTTTTATTGATCGCCGGCAGCCCGTCGGCCCGTTCCCGATCCCAGGCCCTGCTCGACAGCGTGGGCCATCGCCTGCAACGCCGCGGGGCCCAGGTTGGCAGTGTGCTGGTGCGCGAACTGACGCCGCGCTCGCTTTTGCTGGCCGATGTGTCTGAGGCCAGCATCGCCGCAGCGGCCGATCAGGTGGCCCAGGCGTCGGCCATCGTGGTGGCCACGCCCGTCTACAAAGCCGCCTACAGCGGCTTGCTCAAGGTGTTTCTGGATCTGCTGCCGCAGACCGCCCTGAAGGGCAAGACCGTGCTGCCCCTGGCCACCGGCGGCAGCCCGCACCACATGCTGGCGCTCGATTACACGCTGCGGCCGGTGCTGCAGTCACTCGCGGCGCGCCACATCCTGCCGGGCGTGTACGCCACCGACGCCCAGATCACCGTCACACCCGAAGGCGCCTACCAGGTCAGCCCCGAGATTTCGGACCGCCTCGACGACGCCGTGGGCCTGCTGCTGGCCGAGGCCTATGAGCGCAGTGCCGCTCCCTTCGAATTCGAACCCATCCCCTTTGCCCAGGTGCGATGCAGCGTCTGAGGTCTCCGTGCTTGCCCCCGTCACGGGTCTGAGCTGAATCCCCCTATTGAAAGAAATCCCATGAGTTCCTCCCTCTCGTCTTTTTCCGCCCACCGGCGTCAGGCCCTGGCTGCCGCCCTGGCCCTGGCGGGGTCTGCCGCCTCCTTGCCGTCCTGGGCACAGAAAGCCGACAAGGTGTTCCGCATCGGTCACCAAAAAGGCTGGCTGTCGTTGCTCAAGGCCCGTGGCACGCTGGAAAAGCGCCTGGCCCCCCTGGGTATCAGCGTGACCTGGACCGAGTTCAATGCCGGCCCGGTGCAGCTGGAAGCCCTCAACGTGGGATCGATCGATTTCGGCGACGTGGGCGAAGCCCCGCCGATCTTTGCCCAGGCCGCCGGCGCGCCGCTGGTCTATGCCGGTGCCACCGTGCCGCGACCGGGCGTCGAGGCGGTGGTGGTACCCAAGGATTCGCCCATCCGCAGCGTGGCCGATCTCAAGGGCAAGCGGGTGGCCTACAACAAAGGCTCGAATGTGCAGTACTTCCTGGTCAAGCTGCTGGAGAAGCACGGCCTGAAGTACAGCGACGTGCAGTCGGTATTTCTGGCGCCGCCCGATGCCCGTGCCGCCTTCGAAAAGGGCGCGGTCGATGCGTGGGTGATCTGGGACCCCTTCCTGGCGGCTGCCCAGAAGACGCTGGACGCCCGCCTGCTGGCCGATGCCAAGGGCGTGGTGAACAACCGGGCCTACTACTTCACCTCGCGCGACTTTGCCACCCGCCACGCCGAGGTACTGCGCATCGCGATCGAAGAGATCAACACCATCGAGCAATGGATCTCGAAGAACAAGCCTGCCGCCGCGGTGGAGTTGTCGGCCGTGCTGGGTCTGGACAAGAGCATCACCGAGCTGTTCCTGAACCGCGTGGCCTACGGCGCAGCGCCTGTCACCCGCGACATCCTGGCCGAGCAGCAGTCGATTGCCGACACCTTCTTCGACCTCAAGCTGATCCCGCGCAAGCTCAACCTGCTGCATGCCGCACCGGTTGATCTGTGAGGGCGCGGCGACCCCACCCTTGATCTGAAAGGCGTTTCCATGAGCGCAGAGCTGTCCGATACCACTTCCCGTGCCTGGCGTGTGTTGTGTGTCACTGCGGCCGATTGGGGCTTGCCCCCGCCGGTGCCGGAGGGCGGACGCCTGCTGCACCGGCGCCCCCCGCAAGCCCTGTTGTCACGTCGGCGCCGGCGCAGCCACGAGCGCTTGCAGACCCCGATCCTGTGGTCCACCGGCGCGGCCTCGCATTGGCCTTTGCCCGGTCTGGCCTGGTAGGCGCCGCAGAGCGCTGCTTCACTCACCCCCTGGAGTTCTTTCATGAAGATTTTCTGGTTCATCCCCACCCATGGCGACGCACGCTACCTCGGCACGCAAAAAGGTGCCCGTGAGGTCAGCCTTGACTACATCCAGCAGGTGGGCCGTGCGGCCGACAGCCTGGGCTATGAGGGCGTGCTGATCCCCACCGGGCGCTCCTGCGAAGACCCCTGGGTGGTCGCCTCCAGCCTGATCCCGGTGACGCGCCGGCTCAAATTTTTGGTCGCGGTGCGCCCGGGCCTGCACCAGCCGGCGCTGGCCGCGCGCATGGCTGCCACGTTTGACCGCCTCTCGGGTGGGCGCTTGCTGATCAACCTGGTCACTGGCGGTGATCAGACCGAACTCGAAGGCGATGGGGTCTACCTGAACCATGCTGAGCGCTATGAGCAGTCGGCCGAGTTCATCCACATCTGGCGTGAGATTCTGACCCGCAGCCATGGTGATGAGACCTTTGACTACGCCGGCAAGCACTTGCGGGTGAACGGTGCCCGTTTGCTGTACCCGCCCTTGCAAAAGCCTTACCCGCCGATCTACTTTGGGGGCTCGTCCGAGGCCGGCCACGAACTGGCCGCCACGCAGACCGACACCTACCTGACTTGGGGCGAGCCTCCGGCCGAGGTCGCCAAGAAGGTGGCCGATGTGCGGGCCCGCGCCGCCCGTCATGGCCGCGAAGTGAAGTTCGGCATCCGCCTGCATGTGGTCGTGCGCGACACCGAGGCCGAGGCCTGGGCTGCCGCCGATTCGCTGATCAGCCACGTCGACGATGCCACGGTGGCGCGGGCCCAGGCGGTGTTCGCCCGCATGGACTCGGCCGGCCAACGCCGCATGGCCGAGTTGCACAAGAACCCGGTCACTGCCGAAGGCCGCAGCCGGGCCGCGCTGGAGATCAGCCCCAACCTGTGGGCGGGCGTGGGCCTGGTGCGGGGTGGTGCCGGCACGGCCCTGGTAGGCAACCCCCAGCAGGTGGCCGATCGCATTCAGGAATACGCCGCCCTGGGCCTGGAGAACTTTGTGCTGTCGGGCTACCCGCACCTCGAAGAGGCCTACCGCTTTGCCGAGCTGGTGTTCCCGCTGCTGCCACAACGCTTGCGCGATGCGCTGGCCGCCCCGCTGGCGGGCGGGCCGCGTGGCGAGGTGGTGGGCAATCTGTATGTGCCGCAGGCCTCGGCCAGCTGAAAAGGTGTTTTAAATGACGTCACCTGTCCGTGAACTGAACGTAACCCCCGTGCCTGAGGTCTTCGACGCGCCCGGCCTGGGCTTCTTGAATGCCGCTCAGAGCGGGGCCCCGGCGCTGGCCGCGCTGCTGCGCCTGAGCCGCCAGCTGGGCCAGCGCCTGCTGCCCTGGCTGGTGCCGGTGGCCCTGATCGTGGGCTGGCAGATCGCCTCGGCCCAGGGCTGGATCTCGACCCGGGTGCTGCCCGCGCCGCTCGATGTACTGAAGGCCGCCTGGACGCTGACAGCGTCTGGCGAGCTGTGGACCCACGTCAAGGTCAGCGCTGGGCGGGCCCTGCTGGGCCTGGCCATCGGCGGCGGCCTGGGCCTGCTGCTGGGCTTGTTGACCGGCTCCGTGCGCTGGGCCGAGACCCTGCTCGACTCCACGCTGCAGATGGTGCGCAACATCCCGGCGCTGGCGCTGATCCCGCTGGTCATCCTTTGGTTTGGCATCGATGAGTCGGCCAAGCTGTTTCTGATCGCGGTGTCGGTGTTCTTCCCGATCTACCTCAACACTTTTCACGGCATCCGCAATGTGGACCCGGGCCTGATCGAGATGGGCCGCACCTACGGCCTGGGGCGCTGGGCGCTGTACCGGCAGATCGTGTTGCCCGGCGCCATGTCGTCCATCCTGGTGGGCTTGCGCTTTTCGCTGGGCCTGATGTGGGTGATCCTGATCGTGGCCGAGACCATTTCGGCCCAGGCCGGCATTGGCTACCTCACGATGAATGCGCGTGAGTTCCTGCAGACCGACATCGTGCTGGTGGGCATCCTGCTGTACGCCTTGCTGGGCAAGCTGGCCGACCTGTTTGCCAAGGGCCTGGAGCGCTACTGGCTGCGCTGGCACCCCGGCTACCAGAAGAGCGCCTGAGCCAGGACGAATCGAACGAATCACCCCACGGACCGCTGACATGAGCACCTCTTCATCCAACACCTCCTCGGGCGGCGTGCGCCTCAAGCTGCGCGGCCTGACCAAACGCTATGGCGAGCGCGAAGTGCTGCGCCAGGCCGACCTGAGCATCGAACCCGGCGAATTTGTGGCCATCGTGGGTCGCAGCGGCTGTGGCAAGAGCACCTTGCTGCGCCTGGTGGCCGGCCTGGAGTCGGCCACCCGGGGCCAGCTCGACATCGATGGCCGGGCCGTCAATGGCCTCAACCCCGACACCCGCATCATGTTCCAGGATTCGCGCCTGCTGCCCTGGAAGCGCGTGCTTGACAACGTGGCCCTGGGCCTGCCGCCCGAGCAGCGCCCGCGTGCCGAGGCCGTGCTGGCCCAGGTCGGTCTGGCCGAGCGCGCCCAGGAGTGGCCGGCTCGCCTGTCGGGCGGTCAACGCCAGCGCGTGGCCCTGGCCCGGGCCCTGGTGCACCAGCCGCGCCTGCTGCTGCTGGACGAACCGCTGGGTGCCCTGGACGCGCTGACGCGCATCGAGATGCATGAGCTGATCGAAGGCCTGTGGCGTCGGCACGGCTTCACGGCCTTGCTGGTCACCCACGACGTGCAGGAGGCCGTGGCCTTGGCCGATCGCGTGATCCTGATCGAGGACGGTGTGATCGCCCTGGACGAGCGCGTGGCTCTGGCCCGACCCCGTTCACGCGGTGACGCTGCCTTCGCGGCACTGGAAAAGCGCATCCTGGACCGGGTGTTGCAGCACGAGGCGGCCGGGCCTGAACCCGTCGATTCCCAGTGGCTCGGCGTGCCGGCCCATGGGCTGCGTTGGGCGGTTTGAGCGCCAGACCCAAGAAGGGCAGGGCCAAGCCTGCGCCCCTCTTCAGTCTTTCAGATCGATTGCGTTATATGAACACAGGTTTTAATGACGTAATTAAATAATATTTAGCAATCAAGGGGTAAACCCTTAAATTCGACGCCTTCCTCTGGCCTCCCGCTGGGGTGACAGACCGTTGAACAGGGTTTCATGATCGATTTAGAAGGTATCTACCAGACCTACCCCGGCCCACAAGGCCCGGTGGAGGCCTTGCGCGGCATCGACCTGCGCATCGCGGCCGGCGAGGTGTTCGGCATCATCGGGCGCAGTGGCGCGGGCAAAAGCTCGCTGGTGCGCACCATCAATCTGCTGAACCGCCCGGTGCGGGGCAGCGTCAGGGTGGCCGGGCGCGATCTGCTGGCCCTCAACGACGCCGAACTGCGCGAGGCCCGGCGCGACATCGGCATGATCTTTCAGCATTTCAACCTGCTGTCCTCGCGCACGGTGTTCGACAACGTGGCCCTGCCGCTCGAACTGGCGGGCTGGGACGCCCGGCGCATCCGTGACCGGGTGGCCCCGCTGCTGGAGCTGGTGGGCCTGGCGGCCTTCAGCGATCGCTTTCCGTCGCAGCTCAGTGGTGGGCAGAAGCAGCGTGTGGGCATTGCGCGGGCCCTGGCCAGCCAGCCCAAGGTGCTGTTGTCGGACGAGGCCACCTCGGCGCTCGACCCCGAGACCACCCGTTCCATCCTGGGTCTGCTGCGCGACATCAACCGCGAGTTGGGCCTGACCATCGTGCTGATCACCCACCAGATGCAGGTGATCAAGCAGGTGGCCGACCGGGTGGCCGTGATCGATGCGGGCCGCATCATCGAAAGCGGACCGGTGCTGCAGGTGTTCAGCCAGCCTCAGCAGGCGCTGACCCGCAGCCTGATCGAAGACGTGGTGCCCCAGGCCCTGCCCGAGGCCGTGCGCGAGCGGGTGCGCGCCCAGCTGGCAGCGGACCCCGATCACAGCGCCCGCCTGTTGCGCCTGGTGTTTGCCGGCGCCGAAGGCGAGCGGCCCATCCTGTCCGAGGCGGTGCGCCGCTTCGACCTGGACCTGAGCATCGTGCACGGTCAGGTGGATGAGGTGCAGGGTGAGCCCTTCGGCTCGCTGTCGCTGCTGGCGCGCGGCCCGGCCGGCCGGGTGGCTGAGGCGGTGACACATTGGCGTCTCGCCGGCCTGCAGGTGGAGGAGTTGAGCCATGTTTGATCGCTTCACCGCCGAGCTGCTGCAGCTCATGCTGGATTCGTTCTGGGAGACGGTGCTGATGGTGGGCATTTCAGGCCTGCTGGGCACCCTGATCGGCCTGCCACTGGGCGTGTACCTGCGCCTGACCGACGCCGGTGGGGTGCTGGAGAACCGCTGGACCAACCGCCTGGTGGGCACGGTGGTGAACGCCGTGCGTTCCACCCCGTTCATCATCCTGCTGGTGGCGGTGATTCCGCTGACCCGCTTGCTGACGGGGTCGTCCATCGGGACCGCGGCTGCCGTGGTGCCCCTGACCCTGGCTGCCGCCCCGTTTGCGGCGCGCCTGATCGAGGCCTCGCTGCGCGAGGTGGATGGCGGCCTGATCGAGGCCGCCCAGGCCATGGGGGCCAGCACGCGGCAGATCGTGTTCAAGGTGTTGTTGCCCGAAGCCCTGCCGGGCATCGTGGCTGGCATCACCATCACCCTGGTCAGCCTGACGGGCTACTCGGCCATGGCGGGCGCCATCGGCGGCGGCGGCCTGGGGGATCTGGGCATCCGCTACGGCTACCAGCGCTTTTTGCCCGAGGTGATGGCTGTGGTGGTGCTGGTGCTGATCGTTTTTGTGCAGGCGCTGCAAAGTGCCGGCGACTGGTTGGTGCGCCGCCTGGCCCACCGTTGATGAACCCCTGGGGGGGCTGACCGCCCCCCTGTCCCCTGTTTCTACCCGCTCTTTCTCACAAGGAAATCCCATGAACAAGCGTTTTGCCCTCAAATCCCTGGTGCTGGCTGCCGCCGCACTGTCCACCGGCCTGACCCTGGCCCAGGACAAGCCCCTGAAGATCGGCGTCACCGCCGGCCCGCACGCCCAGATCATGGAGCAGGTCAAGAAAGTGGCCGAAAAAGACGGCCTGAAGATCCAGATCGTCGAGTTCAGCGACTACATCCAGCCCAACGCCGCCCTGGCCTCGGGCGACCTGGATGCCAACAGCTACCAGCACAAGCCCTTCCTCGACCAGCAGGTGAAGGACCGCGGCTACAAGATCGTGTCGGTGGGCTACACCGTCAACTACCCGATCGGTATCTACTCGAAGAAGATCAAGGCCCTGAGCGAGCTCAAGCCCGGTGCCCGCTTCGGCCTGCCCAACGACCCCACCAATGGCGGCCGCGTGCTGCTGGTGTTGCAGGATCAGGGCCTGATCAAGCTGCGCCCCGAGGCCGGCCTGAAGGCCACCCCGCTGGACGTGATCGACAACCCGAAGAAACTCAAGTTCATCGAACTCGAAGCCGCGCAACTGCCGCGGGCCCTGGATGACCTGGACGCCGCCGCCATCAACACCAATTTCGCGCTGTCGGCCGGCCTGACCCCGGGCAAGGACGCCATCGCCCAGGAAAACGCCAAGAGCCCTTACGTCAACATCATTGCCGTGCGCGAGCAGGACAAGGACAAGCCCTGGGTGGCCAAGTTGCTCAAGGCCTACCACTCGGAGGAGACCCGCAAGTTCATCCAGACCGAGTTCAAGGGCTCGGTGCTGGCGGGCTTCTGAGCACTCTTGGCCCCGGCGACCTCACGGACTTCGCATAAGCAAGCAGGGAAAACGTCGTACGCCGACCCTATGGTCGGTGTTCCAATCGGTGCACCCCCGTGGGGGGCATCGATGACCGGGGAGGCCGGTCCGTTCACTTGCTCATAGAAAGCCCGAGATGTCTTCTGAAAACTGGAAATTCGAAACCCTGTCGGTCCATGCGGGCTATTCGCCCGACCCCACCACCAAGGCGGTGGCGGTGCCCATCTACCAGACCGCGGCGTATGCCTTCGACAGCGCCCAGCATGGCGCCGATCTGTTCGACCTGAAGGTCCCGGGCAACATCTACACCCGCATCATGAACCCCACCGCCGACGTGCTCGAAAAGCGCGTCGCAGCCCTGGAGGGGGGCATCGGTGCCCTGGCCGTGGCCTCGGGCCAGGCGGCCGTCACCTACGCCATCCAGACCATTGCCGAAGCCGGCGACAACATCGTGTCGTCCACCGCGCTGTACGGCGGCACCTACAACCTGTTTGCCCACACGCTGCCGCAGTACGGCATCACGGCCCGCTTTGCCGACCACCGCGACCCGGCCAGCTTCGAGGCACTGATCGACGAGCGCACCAAGGCCGTGTTTGTCGAATCGCTGGGCAACCCGCAAGGCAACGTCACCGACATTGCCCGCGTGGCAGAGATCGCCCACCGCCATGGCGTGCCCCTGATCGTCGACAACACGGTGGCCACGCCCTACCTGCTGCGCCCCTTCGAGCATGGCGCCGACATCGTGGTGCACTCGCTCACCAAGTACCTGGGCGGGCATGGCACCAGCATCGGCGGCGCCATCGTGGATTCGGGCAAATTCCCCTGGGCTCAGCACAAGGCGCGCTTCAAACGCCTCAACGAGCCCGACGTCAGCTACCACGGTGTGGTCTACACCGAGGCCTTGGGGGCCGCCGCCTACATCGGCCGGGCCCGCGTGGTGCCCTTGCGCAACATGGGCGCAGCCCTGTCGCCGTTCAATGCCTTCCTGATCCTGCAAGGCATCGAGACCCTGGCGCTGCGCATGGACCGCATCAACGAGAACACCCTGAAGGTGGCCCAGTTTCTTGAAAAGCACCCCAAGGTGGGTTGGGTCAACTACGCCGGCCTGCCGGGCAATGTGGACCATGCGCTGGCGCAAAAGTACCTGGGTGGCAAGCCTTCCGGCCTGCTGACCTTTGGCGTCAAGGCCAGCAGCGGCAGTGGCCGAGAAGCCGGGGCGCGCTTCCTGGATGCGTTGCAACTCTTCACCCGCCTGGTCAACATCGGCGACGCCAAGTCACTGGCCACCCACCCGGCCTCGACCACTCACCGCCAGTTGTCGCCCGAAGAGCTGAAGAAGTCGGGTGTCGGTGAAGACACTGTGCGCTTGTGCGTGGGCATCGAGCACGCAGACGACCTGTTGGCTGACCTGGCCCAGGCACTCGACCAGGTCTGAGGAGAGGCACTTCAGGAGGGGCGTCTTTACAAAGCGTTAACGTCGTGACGGTTTCGGCATAATTGATACCGTCATGAAAAAAAACGTCTCCATTGCACTGGGTGGGGCTCTGACCGCGCTGGCCCTGGTGGCCGCCTGGGATGGCGTCACCTACCTGCGCCATGCGAACCCGCCGTCCATGGCTTCGGTTCACCGCCCCCTGACCTCCTTCAATGTGAACCCCGAGTGGGTGCTGGAGGGTAGCCCGAACTTCCGCGCCACCGAGATCAGCAGGTCGCCCGACGGGCGCACCACTACCGGGCTGTGGGCTTGCGACGGCCCCAGCACCTTCGAGTGGCAGTTTGGTGTCGATGAAACTGTGCACCTGCTTGAGGGCTTGGTCGAAGTGAAGTACCAGGGACGCGAATTCACCCTCAAGCCGGGCGACACCGCCACCTTCATCGCCGGAACGCGAGCGGTCTGGCATGTGCCCCAGCACGCGCGCAAGGCCTTCAGCCTGCACGAGCCCGGGCGCCTGGTGCGGGCGTTCAGGCGCTTGCAACGGCCTGACTGAGCACGGCCGAGCGCAATTGGGTACAAAAAAGCCCACCGCACGGATGGGCTGGTGGGCTTGTGGGGGGGCAGGGCGGCCGATCAGGCCGCGCGCCGTCAGGCCAGGGCGGTGGCTAGGTCTTTCTCGGCAGAGGCCAGGGCTTCTGCCTTGACCTCGGGGCCCATGTTCAGGCCTTCGGCGCGAACGATGCGCACGTCGGTGATGCCCAGGAAGCCGAACACGGTCTTCAGGTAGCTTTCCTGGTGTTCCATGGCATTGCCGGCTTCCGAGATGGAGTACTTGCCACCCCGTGTCGACACCACGACCACGGTCTTGCCACCGGCCAGGCCTTGGGGGCCCTTGTCGGTGTACTTGAAGGTGCGGCCCACCTGGCAGATGCGGTCGATCCAGGCCTTGAGCTGGCTGGGGACGCTGAAGTTGTAAAGCGGGGCACCGACCACGATCACGTCGGCCGCCAGAAATTGCGTCACCAGGGCTTCCGAGATGGCGTTTTCACGTTGTTGCACTTCGGTCAGCGCGCTGCCTGCGGGCAGACGAAAGCCCAGCGAGTCGCCGTTCAGGTGGCTGGGGGCTTGTGCGGCCACATCCAGGTAGCTGACTTCGGCGCCCGGGTTGCGTGCTTTCCACTGGGCCACGGTCTGTGCCGTCAGTTGACGCGAAACCGAGTTGTCGCCGAGCACGCTGGAGTCAATGTGAAGCAGTTTCATGGAATCTTCCTTCGAGGGTAGAAAAGGGCCCGTTGGGCGGTGTGTGAATTGTCACCGGCGCGCCAATTGCTGATAAGCCAGCATTTTTGCAATGCATTGTTCCATTTGTGAGTCCAATCGACGGGGAGCACCTTGGATGGCGGTTGCAAGACGGCCGCTGACTCGGACGGGTTGGTGCTCTACATGCGAAATTTCGCATAAACAAACAACGAACTATTCGTTCTCGTTTTAAAGCCTTGTTCGCAGAATGCGTCCGACGCTTCTAATCAGGATGTTTGCATGACGGCTTTTGACCTTTCCGCCCAACCGGCCTGCGCCCAGGCCTTGATGGCGCGTGGCGTCCCGGTGTGGGGCTGAGGCCGTGGCCCGCTCAACCTCTGTGATCATCGTGCCGGGCTGGCGGGATTCCGGCCCCGGCCATTGGCAAAGCCTGTGGGCTGAGCGCCTGCCGGCAGCGCGTCGTGTGCGCCAGGATGACTGGATCACGCCGAGCCGGGCGGCCTGGGTGCGCACGCTGGGGGAGACCATCGAGGCCGCTGAGGCCCCGGTGGTCCTGGTGGCGCACAGCCTGGGGTGCATGGCGGTGGTGCACTTGCCTGCCGACCTGCGTGAGCGCGTCAAAGGGGCGCTGCTGGTGGCTCCGGCCGACCCGGAACGCCGCGCTGTGCTCAGTGACTTTGCCCCGGCGCCGTGTGAGCGTTTGCCATACCGAAGTATCCTCGTGGCCAGCAGCAACGACCCGTTTTGCCCGATCCGGCTGGCCGGCGCCTATGCGCGGTCCTGGGGAAGCGAGCTGGTTCGCTTGCAGGACGCCGGCCACATCAATGTGGAGTCCGGGCATGGCGAGTGGCCCTTGGGCCTGGCCCTGTTGCAATCCCTGGCGGGTGATCTGGCCCTGGGCCAACCTGTCACCCCACACCCTGTTTCCTCGACACAAGAATGACCATGAAGACAAAAATCAAACTGGCCCTGGCCACCCTGATGCTGGCGACCGGCACGCTGGCAGGCGCACAGACCACCACTTTGCTCAATGCCTCGTACGACGTGGCCCGCGAGTTCTACAAGGACTACAACGCGGCCTTCGTCGCCCATTGGAAGAAGACCACGGGCAAGGACGTGAAGATCGACCAGGCCCATGGCGGCTCCAGCGCCCAGGCGCGCGCCGTCAACGACGGGCTGGAGGCCGACGTGGTGACCATGAACACCACCACCGATGTCGACTTTCTGGCCAGCACCGGCGTGGTGGCCAAGGATTGGGCCAAACGCTTCCCGGGCAACGCCTCGCCCACCACCTCGACCATGCTGTTCCTGACCCGCAACGGCAACCCCAAGAACATCAAGGACTGGGACGACCTGATCAAACCCGGCATCCAGGTCATCGTGGTCAACCCCAAAACGGGCGGCAATGGCCGCATGGCCTACCTGGCGGCCTGGGGCTATGTGCGCAAGAAGGGCGGCACGGATGCCCAGGCGGCCGAATTTGTCAGCAAGCTTTACAAGAACGTGCCTGTGCTGGCCAAGGGCGGGCGCGATGCCACCACGATCTTTTTGCAGCGCAACATCGGCGACGTGCTGGTCACCTTCGAATCCGAAGTGGTGTCGGTCGACCGCGAGTTCGGCGCCGGCAAGGTGGATGCGGTGCACCCCTCGATCAGCATCATTGCCGAGAACCCGGTGGCCGTGGTGGAGCGCACCGTGGCCAAGAAGGGCACGGGCGAACTCGCCAAGGCCTACCTGGATTACCTGTATTCCGAAGAGGCTCAGGAAATCGCGGCCAAGCATGCCCTGCGCCCCCGCTCGGCCACGGTGCTGAAGAAGCACGCCGACGTCTTCAAGCCCATCCAGCTGTTTGCCGTGTCGGACTACTTCGGCTCCCTGGCCGAGGCCCAGAAGGTCCACTTCAATGACGGTGGCCAGTTCGACAAGCTCTACGCCCCTGGCGCCCGGTAAACCCCATGACCACTTCTGTCAGCCATGCGCCCCCCAAGCGGGGGGGCGCGAAACGGGTGCTGCCCGGTTTTCGTCTCACGCTGGGCTACACCCTGATGTACCTGGCCGTGATTGTGTTGATTCCGCTGTCGGCGCTGCTGTTCAAGACCAGCACCCTGAGCTGGGATCAGTTCTGGCATGCCGTCACGGCACCGCGCGTGCTGGCCTCGTACCGCCTGACGTTCGGTGCCTCTCTGATTGCGGCCCTGGTCAACGTGGTGTTCGGCCTGTTGGTGGCTTGGGTGCTGGTGCGCTACACCTTTCCGTTCAAGAAGATCGTCGACGCGCTGGTGGACCTGCCTTTCGCGCTGCCCACCGCCGTGGCCGGCATCTCCTTGACGGCATTGCTGGCCGGCAATGGCTGGGTGGGCCAGTACCTGGAGGCCTGGGGCATGCCGGTGGCCTTCAAGCCGGCGGGCGTGGTGATCGCGCTGATCTTCATCGGCCTGCCTTTCGTGGTGCGCACCGTGCAGCCCGTGCTCGAAGACGCTGAAAAAGAACTCGAGGAAGCCGCCACCTGCCTGGGCGCCACCCGCTTGCAGACCTTTTTGCGGGTCATCCTGCCGTCCATCGCCCCCGCCTTGCTGACCGGATTTGCCATGGCTTTTGCGCGTGCGATCGGCGAATACGGCTCGGTCATCTTCATTGCCGGCAACATGCCCATGATTTCCGAGATCACCCCCCTGATCATCATTGGCAAGCTGGAGCAGTACGACTATGCCGGTGCCACGGCGGTGGCCGTGGTCATGCTGATGATCTCGTTTGTGCTGTTGCTGGTCATCAATGCGCTGCAAACCTGGCAGCGCCGTCATTCAGGAGCTCCGGCATGAGCGCACGCAAGCCCATCGCCCGCGTCAAGGCCGGCACCACCGAGGCCGTGTGGGTCAAATGGTTGTTGATCGGCCTGGCGCTGGTGTTCATGACCCTGTTCCTGTTCCTGCCGCTGGCCGCGGTGTTCACCGAGGCCTTGCGCAAAGGCCTGGGGCCCTTCGTTGAGGCCCTGAAGGAGCCCGATGCCTGGTCGGCCATCCGCCTCACCTTGCTGACCGCCGCCGTGGCCGTGCCGCTGAACCTGGTGTTTGGCATCGCCGCAGCCTGGTCGATCGCCAAGTTCGAGTTTCCGGGCAAGTCCTTTCTGACCACCCTGGTCGACCTGCCTTTCTCGGTGTCGCCCGTGGTGGCCGGCCTGATCTATGTGCTGATGTTCGGTGCACAGGGCTGGTTCGGCCCCTGGTTGCAGGCGCACGACATCAAGATTGTCTTTGCCGTGCCCGGCATCGTGCTGGCCACTGTGTTCGTGACCTTTCCCTTCATCGCCCGGGAGCTGATCCCGCTGATGCAGGCCCAGGGCAGCGACGAGGAGCAGGCCGCCATCGTGCTGGGCGCCAGCGGCTGGCAGACCTTCTGGCTGGTCACCCTGCCCAAGATCAAGTGGGGCTTGATCTATGGCGTGATCCTTTGCAATGCCCGCGCCATGGGCGAGTTCGGTGCTGTCTCGGTGGTGTCCGGCCACATCCGGGGTCAGACCAACACCATCCCCTTGCACGTCGAGATCCTTTACAACGAATACCAGTCGGTGGCGGCCTTTGCCGTGGCCACGCTGCTGGCCTTGCTGGCGCTGGTCACCCTGCTGATCAAGTCGGTGGTCGAGTGGCGCCACGAGAAGGAAATGCGCGACGCCGAGGCCCAGCCGCCTGAAGCCCCGGCGACCCCAACCGCCCCATCCGCCGTCCAGGCCCGCCAGGGCGCCATCGCCTGAGGAAGAAGAACATGAGCATTCAGATCCGCAACGTCAGCAAGCATTTCGGCGACTTCCATGCCCTGAAGGACGTCAGCCTCGACATCGACTCGGGCGAACTCATCGCCCTGCTTGGCCCCTCGGGCTGTGGCAAGACCACCTTGCTGCGCATCATCGCCGGCCTGGAAACCCCCGACACCGGCAGCATCCTGTTTTCGGGCGAGGACACCACCGACGTGCACGTGCGTGAGCGCGGCGTGGGTTTTGTGTTCCAGCATTACGCGCTGTTCCGGCACATGACGGTGTTCGAGAACGTGGCCTTCGGCCTGCGCGTCAAGCCGCGCGGCGAGCGCCCCAGCGATGCCCAGATCAAGACCAAGGTGCACGACCTGCTCAAGCTGGTGCAACTGGATTGGTTGGCCGACCGTTACCCCAGCCAGCTCTCGGGCGGCCAGCGCCAGCGCATTGCCCTGGCGCGCGCGTTGGCGGTCGAGCCCAAGGTGCTGCTGCTGGACGAGCCCTTTGGTGCGCTGGACGCCAAGGTGCGCAAGGAACTGCGCCGCTGGCTGCGCCGCCTGCATGACGAGCTGCACGTGACCAGCATCTTCGTGACCCACGACCAGGAAGAAGCCCTCGAAGTGGCCGACCGCGTGGTGCTGATGAACCAGGGCCAGGTCGAGCAGAGCGGCTCGCCCCAAGAGGTCTGGGATCACCCGGCCAGTCCCTTCGTGTATGGTTTCCTGGGCGATGTGAACCTGTTCCATGGCCGGGCTCACGAAGGCCAGGTGCATCTGGAGGGCTTGCAGATCGATTCACCCGAACACGCCAGTGCGCAGAACGCCAAGGCTTCAGCCTATGTGCGCCCGCACGACTTCGAGGTCGAGCGCCACGTGCCGGGGGCCGGCATCGATGCGCAGGGCCGCCCGCGGGGCATCGTGGCCCAGCTCAGCCGGGCCATCGTGGTGGGGCCGATCGCCAGGTTGGAACTTATTCCGTCCGAAGATCACCAAACAGCGGAAAATCGCACCCAGGACACGATCATCGAGGCGCAAATCCCTGCGCAACAATACCGTGATCTGGGTTTCCGTGAAGGCGAGCTGCTGGTGGTCACGCCACGCCGCGCTCGCGTGTTTGTTGAAGGACACTGATTTGTTTTTGCTGAACTGGTTCGACCGCGCACCGCGCCTGTTGCTGGCCCTGGCCAGCGCCACTTGCCTGGGCATGCTGGCCTTCGGGCTTTACCTGCAACACGTGGTCGGGCTGGAGCCTTGCCCGATGTGCATCGTGCAGCGCTACGCTTTGCTGCTGGTGGCGGTCTGGGCCGGGCTGGCAGCCTTGTCGCCGCGCCGCGGCGGCTGGCTGGCCGGTGGTGTGCTGATCCTGCTGACCTCGGGCTTTGGCGCCTTTGTGGCGGCACGCCAGAGCTGGCTGCAATGGAACCCGCCCGAGGTGCTGACCTGCGGCCGCGACCTCTACGGCATGATCGAGGCCTTTCCGCTGCAGCGCGTGATCCCCATGGTGTTCAAGGGCAGCGGTGATTGCTCGGCCATCGACTGGACCTTTCTGGGGGGCTCGATCGCCAACTGGTCGTTCGTGGTGTTTGTCGGCCTGGCCTTGGCTTCGGTGCTGCTGCTGCTGCGCCAACGCCGTCGTTGAGTCGTTCCAACCGTTGCGACCCCTCAGCCAAGAAGCCGCCCTTTGGGGCGGCTTTTTCACGTCTGGAGCCGTTGGCCGGTGCGTTTTTAGCGACGATCGGAGCAATACGAGGTGTTCGCTGACAAGCCAGCGCCTCCTTTGGGGCCAGAATCCGCGCCGTTCCTGCGCCGGAACTGGGTCAGTGATCCGCCGCATGACACGCACTGGAGCGCGGCACATGGCCTTGGAAATTGGTTCGGCATTTTCACTTGACGACAGCAATCTGCCTGAGGCCACGCCGTTGGCTGCGCCCGTTGGGCCACCTCGCACCCTGGGCTGGCAGGTAGAGCGCATTGGCTTTCCGGCCGAGTTGCCTCTGCGCCTGTTTTTCCACGATGTGCGAGACGTGGGGCTGCACCTGCATTCGGCCTTCGAGCTTTTGCTGGTGCTCAACGGCGAGGTCGAGTTGCACACCGCGATGGGCTTGCAGCGGGTACGGACGGGTGATTTGGCCCTGGTGCATGCGGGCGAGCCCCATGCCAGCCACGACCTGGGGGGCGCCAATCTGGTGTTGTGCCTGCAACTGGACCCCGCCGGTGCGCGGCATGACCCGGAGTTTCGACGCCGGCGTTTTCAGATCGAGGGGCTCAACAGCGAGCCCAGTTTGCGCCCCTTGCGAGACCGACTGCGCGGGCTGCTGGCGTCCATGATGTGGGAGCAGCGCCTGCAGCGCCCGGGTTGGAAGCTCGAAATCGAGGCCGGTGTCTTGCAAATGGTGTCGTGCCTGATCCGTGGCCTGCCCTCGGCGCTGGGGCCCGAGGCCCATCCCATGCTGCTGCCCGAGGAGGAGCAGGCCCTGGGCCGGCGCCTGCAGCGGGTCTGCCAGTATGTGCAGGACCATGTGGCCGAGCCCATCTCGGTGGGGGAGGTGGCCCAGGCCCTGGGCTGGTCGAGCGGCTACCTGGCCCGGCTGTTCAAGGCCGAGACGGGCAACACCTTCGGCCAGTTCATCACCCTGGTGCGGCTGCGCCGGGCCCTCGATGCCCTGAGTCGGCCCGTCACCGGCACCTTGCTCGATGTGGCGCTGTCCTGTGGCTTTCCCAATGCCAAGGCGTTCAACCTGGCCTTTCGCCGCGCGCTGGGTTGCACCCCAGGTGAATGGCGCCTGGCCCATCGGGTGGTCCCCGGGCGCGCTGGCAGCGCCTACGGCGCGGCGAACGAGCTGGACGCCATGCGTCTGCTGCAAGCTTATGTCCCGCCCTCGAACAGTTGAGCCTGCAGACGCCTTGCCGGCGTCGGGACCACTGAGCCTCAAGCCCTGGCAGCGTGCCTGGGTGACGCAGCAGTTGCAAACCCTGCCGCCACGTCAGCGCCTGTGGCGGCTGTTGGTGCTGGCCCTGGCCGACGGCACCCCGGAGCGCTATCAGTCCTGGGTGGCACAAGGCGTGGGTGGATTGTTTGTGCCGGGCGCCCCTGATGAGCACAGCGCCCGGTTGGTGAGCCAGCTACAGTCCCATGCCCGCTCATTGGGGCGGGCGGATGTGCTGGTCGCAGCCGACATCGAGTTTGGTGAGCACACCGGTGCCGATGGGCTGGGTTTTCCGAACGCCATGGCGGTGGCCGCCACCGGGCGCACCGTCTGGGCCCGCCGCATGGGGCAGGCTGCGGCCCAGGCGGCGCGGCGTTGCGGGGTCAACTGGGTGCTGTCGCCCGTGGTCGATCTGGACCTCAATCCGCACAACCCGGTGGTCAACACCCGCTCCTTCGGTGTCGAACCGGCCCAGGTGGCCGCCTTGTCGCGGGCCTTTGTGCAAGGATTGCAGGCACAGGGGCTGGCCGCCAGCGCCAAGCACTGGCCCGGCGATGGTGTGGACTGGCGGGACCACCACCTGGAGCCCAGTTGCAACAGCCTGTCGCGTGAGGCCTGGCTGGCCCGCTATGCCCCGGTGTGGCGCGCCGCCATCGAGGCGGGCGTGCGCACCGTCTTGTGTGGCCACATCGGGCTGCCCGCCCTGGACCAAGGGCTGAGCCGGCCCGCCAGCCTGTCGCCGGTGCTCAGCACCGAGTGGCTGCGCGGTGAACTGGGTTTTGAGGGGCTCTTGCTGTCGGATGCCACGCTGATGGCCGGCTTTTCAGCCTGTGGTCCCCGTTGGCAGACCCTGCCTCAGGCGGTCGCTGCGGGTTGTGACATGTTGCTGTTCTCGGGGCAGCCCGAGCTTGATGTGGCGTATCTGGAGCGGGCCTTGGCCGAGGGGCGCCTGAGTTGGGCCCGGGTCAACCAAGCCCTGGCGCGGGTGCTGGCGCTGCAATGCGTGCTGGGCCTGGTACCGTCACCGCGACGCTCCGGTGCCCCCCCTTCGGTTGGGCCCGATGAGACCACCGAACGCGACCAGGAACAGCAATGGGCCCGCGAATGTGCCGCTGCGGCCCTGACCCGGGTGCGCGACCTGGACGGCCTGCTGCCTCTGGTGCCCCAACGCCACCGCCGCATCCTGCTGGTGGAAGAGGGCGAGCGACAAACCCCCTTCGGCCAGCCCTTGCCCGATCTGCGCATGGCTGAACTGCTGCAGGCCGAGGGCTTTGTCGTGACCCGCTACCGTCCCCACACCTTGGTCGATCCCGACCTGCACGACGTGCTGATCTATGTGCTGGCCCGTGAGGCCGGCATGTGCCGGGGCAGCCTGCGCCTGGACTGGAAGCGCCTGCACGGCGACACCGCCCGCGCCATGGAGCGCCACTGGCACACCCTGCCACACCTGCTGATCTCCTTTGGCAACCCCTATCACCTGGCGGATGCCTCGGGTTGCCGCTGCTGGATCAATGCCTACTCGCCCGTGCCGGCCATGCAGCAGGCCTGCGTACAAGCCCTGCTGGGCCGGGCACCCTGGTCGGGGCGCAGCCCCGTGGAAGTGGGGGCCGCGATGGCGGCTTGGGGCGCTTTGCGCTAGCGTCCCCATGCGATTTTCACAGAGCGAACACCCTGCACACCCAGGCCGTGGGCGCGCTGTTTGAAAAGATCAGGGCCCCGACACCTCGACAGGTGCTTGAAGTCCGAGTCTTCTGGGGGATTCTCGCCCCTCAATCCCAAAGGACGTGTGCGCCGGTGTCGGACGCGCCATGAAAAAAGGCCTGCTCGCAAGAGCAGGCCTTTCAACTGTGCAGTTGTGCAGTTCGGAGATCAGTAGCGTCCGCCGCCGTATCCGCCCGTGCCATAGCCAACATCCTTGCGTTGGGTGGCGGTGTAACCGGCAGCGCTGTAGCCGCCGGACTTGTTGTTATCTTCGCGCGGGCGGGCCAGGTTCACCACAATGGAGCGGCCATCGACAGACATGCCGTGCAGGCCGGTGATGGCGGCCTGGGCCACCTCAAGGGAGGCCATTTCCACAAAGCCGAAGCCCTTGGAGCGACCGGTTTCGCGGTCCATCATCACCTTGGCGGATGAAACGCTGCCGAACTCGGAAAAATTGCTTTTCAGGCTGGCGTCGTCGACGGAGTAGGGCAGATTGCCCACGTAGATTTTGGTGCTCATGTTGGAGCCTTTCTGAGGTGCGGTGCGCAGCTGGTGGCACCCATTCATGATGCTGGCGGGCGCCACTGAGGCGCGCTGCAGCTGGGGGGGGATTGGATCGGATCTGCCTGGAGCGAGTCGTCAGCAAACGGGAGGCGAGGCCATGCACGTTTGCAACCAGCCCTGTGTCACGGCATAGAGCCGGGCCGCATCACGCGAGGCGAAGGCCTTGTCGAAGCGGAAAACGCGGCAGTAGCTGCCATTGCCGAGAGAGCGGTGGACCGAAAAAGAGGCACGGAAGCGGCCGCAATCGGTCTGATGTGTCGTGGGCGAAACGACGTACTTGCCCATGGAAATGGAGGTCTTTGAAATCTGATTCATTCAGAAGCGCAGGCTCGAATCGAGCCGCGTGAGCATTGGAAACGCTGTTGGCTGCAGCTCTACAAACCAACTGAAGGGGCTGCATCAACAATGAGGCGGCGCACTCTTTTGTGTGTGGTTCCTGGTTTTTGCCAGCTTTGTTGGCTCCGGCCACCACCCGGTGAATATAACAGTAATTCATGTTGTTTCATGAATAAATACTTTTTTGGAATAAAAGAGTGCTTTCACAAAAAGAGTGCTTTTACCAACCAACAAGGCGTGGCCGGGCTGGCATGGGGCCGGCACGCCCAGGTCTGATCGTGCCTGGACACAAACAAAATCTGCCCCCCCTGGCGTCTTACCAGGGGATTGGGATTGTGGATGCCGCAGTCGCTTTGCGGCGCCTGGTGCCCTGAGGCCTCACGCCTGCGACGTGGTCACCTCAAACCCCGCGCTCGGCCCCGAGGCCGAATCGGGCCCGATCCACAGCTCGTAGCGTCCGCTCTCGCAGACCAGACGCAGATGCCGGTCATGAAAGCGCAGTGCGTCGGTGTGCAGTTCGAAGCTCACGCGCTGGCTTTCGCCGGGTAGCAGGCTGATGCGCTGAAAGTCTTTCAGCTCGCGCACCGGGCGGGTCACCGAGCCCACCAGATCGCGCACATAGAGCTGCACGACTTCGGTGGCGCTGCGGTGCCCGGTGTTGCTCAGCAGCACCGAGGCGCACAGGGTGCCGCCCGGTGTGAGCTGGCTGGCCGACAGTTGCAGGTCGCTGTACTCGAAGCGGGTATAGCCCAGGCCGAAGCCGAACGGGAACAGGGGCCGGTGGTCCTCATCGAGGTAGGCGGCAAAGAAGCCGCTCGGGTCCAGCGGGGTGCCCGAGGGGATGCTGGGTGCATCGGGATGGGGCGGGCGACCTGTGTTTTTGTGGTTGTAGAAGATGGGGATCTGGCCCACGCTGCGCGGAAAGCTCACCGGCAGGCGTCCGCTGGGGGACTCGCCGCACAGCACATCGACGATGGCCGGGCCGCCCTGGCTGCCCGGGTGCCAGGCGTACAGCACGGCCTGGGCGTGCGGCAGCACCGGCCCCAGCACCAGGGGGCGGCCGGCCATGATCACCAGCACCACGGGCACGCCGGTGGCGGCCACGGCCTCCAGCAGGGTCTGCTGCGCGCCGGGCAAGTCGAGGTGGGCTCGGCAGTGGGCTTCGCCGCTCAGACCGGCGTCCTCGCCCAGGCACAGCACCACCACCTCGGCGCTGCGGGCCAGGGCGACCGCCGCGTCCAGTCCGTCCAGATCGTGGCTGCGGCAGTGCTCCAGGCCGCGGGCATGCACCACGCGCCGGGGGCCCAGGCGCTCCTGCAAGGCCGCGAAAACGGTCTGGCTGTGCTGGCGTTCGCCATCGAACACCCAGCAGCCCAGTTGTTCGCCTGGGGCGTCGGCCAGGGGGCCGATCACCGCCACACGCCGTGCGTGCTCGCCCAAGGGCAGTCCGTGCTCATTTTTCAGCAGCACGCAGCTGTCGCGGGCCAGGCTGCGTGCCAGTTGGGTGGCCGCCGGGCGCTGGGCTGGGGTGCGGTCGGGTGCGCCATAGGGGTGCTGGAACAAGCCCAGTCGGGCCTTGATGCGCAGGATGCGGCGCACGGCGTCGTCGACCAGGGCCCCGTCCAGAAGGCCTTGTTCGATCAGACCCGCAATGTGGTCCCCATAGCTGGTGCTGGCCATTTCCATGTCGACGCCGGCGCTCACGGCGGCATGGGCGGCCGCGGCGGCGTTTTCGCAAAAGCCGTGGGCAATCATCTCGGTCACCGAGCACCAGTCGCTGACCACCAGGCCATCAAAGCCCCAGCGTTCTTTCAGCGTGCCACGGATCAGGTCTTCGTGGCCGGTGGCGGGCACGCCGTCGAGGTCGTTGAAGGCGCTCATCACCGTCATCACACCGGCTTGCTGGGCTGCCAGGAAGGGGGGCAGATAGGTGTCGAGCAAGGCCCTCGGGGCCAGGTCGGTGGCACTGTAGTCGCGCCCGCCTTCGGCCGCGCCATAGCCCACAAAGTGCTTGGCGCAAGCCGCCACGCCTTCTTGCTGGTAGCCCTGCACCATGGCCACGCCCAGGCGCGAGATCAGCAGCGGGTCTTCCCCAAAGCTCTCGGCAATCCGCCCCCAGCGCGGGTCACGGGCCACGTCCAGCATGGGTGAGAAGGTCCAGTTCACGCCGGCTGCGCCGGCTTCGCGCGCCGAATGCGCGGCGGCCTGGCGCACGCGCTCGGGGTCGAAGGCGGCGGCCTGGCCCAGGGGGATCGGAAACACGGTCTGAAAGCCGTGGATCACGTCCCGGCCCAGCAGCAGCGGAATGCCCAGGCGGGAGTGTTCCACCGCCAGCCACTGGTAATGGTAGGCATCGTCACCCACCACGTTGATCAGGGAGCCGGCGCCACCCCGGCGCACGCGCTCTTCCTGGTCGCGGCCATGCGGCTGCACCTGGGTCATCTGGCCCAGCTTCTCGGCCAGGGTCATGCGGGAAATCAGTTGCTCGATGTCGTGTTCGGTCATAGGGAGGGCAGGGCCGGCACCAGGCCGACCCGGGGGTTTGAGTTTCGCCAGAGCCCGCAGATGGTCCGCAGAAGGCCTGCAGGGTCTGGCGAGGCTGTGTTGGGCAATTCAGAACAGCACCTGGGTTGTCAGGCGCAGGTCGCGTGAGGAGCTGCCAACCTCCACCCGCAACGGGCCGCGGGCACATTGCCAGCCGCTCTCGGTCCAGACGCTCAGGGGGTGGCCCGGGTCGTTGCGGCTGATGCGGCGGTGCACCCGGTGGCTTTCGCCGGCAGCCAGCGGCAGGGATGCAAAGTCGACCAGGCGATGGGGTGGCTGGCCGGGCACGGGCAGGCCGAGGTAGACCTGGGCCACTTCGCGGCCGGCACACGCTCCGCTGTTGCGTACCGTGAAGCTGAGCTCCAGCCCGTCGGCATCGGCTTGCACTTGCAGATCGCTGTACTCAAAGCGGGTATAGGACAGGCCGTGGCCGAAGGCAAAGCGCACCGGCAAGGCCCGTGCATCGAAGCCCCGGTAGCCCACCTGCAGGCCTTCGCTGTAATGCACGGTGCCGTCCTCGCCCGGGTACTGGGCGCGGCTGCGCAGCAGGCCATGGGCGCTGAGTGGAAAGCTCACCGGCAGTTTGCCCGAGGGGTTCACATCGCCGACCAGAATGCGCGCCAGGGCACTGCCTTGTTCCTGCCCCAGGTACCAGGCCTGCAGGATGGCGGGCACGCCGCTTTCCCAGCTTTCGGTCTCGACCGGGCCGCCGCTCATGTTGATCACCACGGTGCGCGGGTTGGCCGCGGCCACGGCGCGCACCAGGGCGGCCTGGTTGTTGGGCAGTCGCAGGTCGGGGCGATCCATCTGCTCGGTTTCGTAGCTGCGCACTGCCACCACCACCAGGTCCGCGCCTTCGGCCAGAGCGCAGGCTTCGCGCGCCGACGCGGTAGGGCTTTCACTGGGCGGGCGCCAGCCCAGGCGCACCTGGGCGCCGGTCAGCCAGCCTTGCGAGGGGGCGTTGGCCAGGTACTCGATGCACAGCTCATGGCCCTGGGCACTCGCCTGCAGTTCCAGGGCGACGCCGGCTGTTTCGGGGGGCGGGCCCGCCTCGCCGCCGCCGCTGCCCAGTGGCTGAGGTGGCAGTTCGCGGGCTTCGGGCAGGCTGTCGGCGCGCAGGTTCATCTGGGCCTGGGCCACGGGCCAGTCGGGTGCCACCGGGCTGTCACTTCCATCGGTGGCGCGTTTCACGTCAGCATGGGCGCCCCAGGCAGCGCCGGAGGCACCGGCCCCACTGGCCGAGCCGCCGCCAGCGCGGAAGGCATCCAGCACCAACTCGCCGTCGAGCCAGATGCGCAGTGTGCCCAACAAGGTGGCGCAGAGCTCGTAGCGGCCACTGGTGGGCACCACCAGGCGGCCTGTGAAGCGCGCCGAGATGCCTCCCGACAGTTCATTGGGCAGCTTGGGGTAGCGGCTGGAGTTGGCGTCGAAGCCCGGGAAATTGAAGAAGCCGCCGTTCAGGGCCACCTGGGGCATCACGCATTCAAAGCAGGACTCGCCGCCCAGGTGGGGGTTGTTCCAGAAGCGGGTGTGCAGGCCGGGCCCAGCATCGGCCTCGGGGCCGCTGCGCAGGCAGCCACTGGGCAGGGAATCGGGCCCTGGCAGCAGATCGGCCGACGAGATGGGGTCGCTGCCCACGGCATGCTGTACCAGCACATCGGGGCCCAGGCGCTGGCGCAGACCCTCGAGCAGGCTCACGGCATGGGCCGGTTGCACCCGGCTGCTGCCGCCACCGGCCACGCTGGCGTTGTCGACGTCCGGGCCGATCACCACCACGCGGCGCAGGGTCTCGGGGCGCACCGGCAGCAGAGCGTCGTCGTTCTTCAGCAGCACCACCGCCTGTTCGGCCACGGCCTGGGCGACGCTGCGGTGGGCTTCGTCGTTCAAGGGGGCGATGACGGGCGGGCGCTCAATCAGCTGCAGGCCGACCATGGTGCGCAGGATGCGGCGGCACATCTCGTCCAGGGTGGCCAGGGGCACCTGGCCTTGCTCCACGGCCTGTTGCAGGCGCTCACCATAGTGCTGGCCCGAGGGTTGCTCCTGGTCCAGGCCGGCCAGGGCCGAGGGCGCCGTGCTGTGGGTGGCGGCATAGTCGCTCATCACCCAGCCCGCAAAGCCCCACTCGCGGCGCAGCACCTGGTCCAGCAGCCAGTGGTTCTCGCAGGCAAAAACGCCGTTGACACGGTTGAAGGCCCCCATCAGCGAGGCCACGGCACTGTGGCGCACCACGGCCTCGAACGGCCGCAGGTAGATTTCGCGCAGGGTGGCTTCGTCCACCGCGGCGTTCACGCTGGCGCGTTCGTGCTCCTGGTTGTTGACGGCGTAGTGCTTGAGGCAGGCGGCAACCGAGTGAGCCTGGATGGCCGGAATCTCCGCCAGCGCCATGCGGGCATTGAGCAGGGGATCCTCACCAAAGGATTCGAAGGTGCGCCCGCCCACCGGCACACGTGCGATGTCCACGGCCGGCGCCAGGATCACGTTGTGGCCGCTGGCGCGGGCCTCCCAGCCCAGCACGTCGCCATAGCGCTGGGCCAGTTCGGTGTTCCAGCTGGCGGCCAGGGCGATCGGCGCTGGCAGGGCGGTGGCGCGGCCACCATGCACGGCGCCATTGTTGATGCGCACGCCGCAAGGGCCGTCGGCCATGGTCAGTTCGGGCAGGCCGGGGCCGGCCACGGCCGCGCTGTAGAAGCCGAAGTTGTAGTTGAGGTCACCGCTGACCAGTTCGATCTTGTCGTTCAGGCTCATGCGGGCCAGCAGTTCGGCCACGCGTTCGTTCAGGCCGGGTTGGTGGCGCCAGTCGGCGTGCAGGGGATTCAGGGTGTTCATGGGATCAGGGCTGCAGGAAGTTTCTGTTGAAGAGAGGGGATCAGCGCACCTTGCGGATGGGCAGCACGGCCAGTGCGCCCAACAAGGCGAACACGGCCGCGGCGGTGAACAGCGCGCTGTAGTTCTGGGGGCCGCCCAAGGCCAGGAACAGGGGGGCGATCATGGGCGCCACGGATTGCGGCATGGCGCTGGCCAGGTTGAACAGGCCCAGGTCTTTGGCGGCCTCATCGGGGTTGGGCAGCACTTCGGTCACCAGGGCCAGGTCGACCGCCACATACATGCCTTGGCCCAGGCCGCACACGCCCACGCCCAGCAGCAGGCCCTGAAAGTCATGGGCCACGCCGATGACCAGCAGACCGGCCGCGTAGATCAGCGCGGCCATCAGCACAAAGGCCTTGCGCCGCCCGCTGCGATCGCTGAGCCAGCCACTGGCCAGGCTCGACAGCACGATGGTGATGGACGACACCAGGGTAGAGCGGAACATCATGTCGGGCACGGCCTCGGTGCTCGCCCCCAGCTTGTCGAGCATGTAGAACACCTGGTAGGTCATCAGGGTGGCGATGCCCAGCAGCAGCATGAAGCGGCTGGCAAAAGCCCACAGAAAATCGCGGGCGCCATGCGGGCTGATCAGGAAGCTGCGGGCAAAGCCCGACAGGCCCAGTGCTTCGGGCAACTGTGCGGGGGCCATGCGGTCGCGCATGCTGGCGCACAGCACCAGCACGAAGACCGTGAACAGGCCCGCGGGCAACAAAAACATCTGGGCTAGGCTGCTTGTCTCCTGGGCCACGTACACCCCGGCGAGGATGCCGGCCGGCATGCACATGCCCAGCAGGCCGCCGACGGCGCCACGCTGAGATTCAGGAATCTGGTCGGGCATCAAGGCCATCAGGGCCGCCAGGACGGCGTTGTAGGCCAACTGGGCGATCGACCAGCCGACCATGAGCATCCACACCGACGGGCTGATGGCCACGATGGCCAAGCCGGCCAAGCCCAGCAGCGCTCCGCCGACCAGCCAGGGGCGGCGCATGCCGAAGCGCGAGCGGGTGCGGTCGCTGAACAGTCCGGCCACCGGGTTGGCAATCATGGCCACGAAGGCCCCGATGCCGAGCACCCAGGCCAGGGTGGACTCTTTGCTGTCGGGGGCCAACTGGTTCACCTTGAGGGCCATGGTGACGATGACCGGGGTCATCACGGCCATCCAGAAGCCGAAAGTGGCCAGGCCGTACAAAGCAATGAAGCGGCGTGAGGCGCGCGCCGGGGCGGTGCGCCCGGGCAGCAGGGTGTCGGGGGCGCGTTGGGCTGTGGTCATGGAGGTGTGGGGGGGGGTGAGGTAGGGGCGCGTCGGGGCCCGGCCCCGGGCAGGGGCCTGCTGGAGCCGGGCAGGGGCGCACAGGCGTGCGCGGGGGGCTGGGTTACGGCTTGCCCTTGGCGGCTGCCTGGCCTGCCTTGACGTACTTCATTTCGTTGAAGGTCAGCACCTCGAAACGGCCACCGCGGTAGACGACCTCGGTGATGCTGGCGTTGGACAGCGGCTTGTGCAGCGGGTAGTTGTTGCCGGGGGCCAGGGTGTCCACCACGGCCGCGATGGCCAGGCCATGCGAAACCACCAGCACCTTGCCGCCACCCTTGAGTGCCTGCTGGCTGGCGATGTCGGTCAGGGCACTGGTCAGTCGCTGGGTGATGGTGGCGTAGTCCTCGGCCGGCCAGGTCTTGCCATGCGTGGTGCCACGCTGGCGGTCCATGGCAGCGACGGTGTTGGCAAAGCGCTTGGGCGTGAACTTTTCAAGCCAAGGCCCCAGAGGCAAGCCGTCAAAACGTGCCGCGTCGTCCCACAGGGTGGCGTTGAGGTCGGCCTCATAGCTGCCGAAGTTGAACTCGCGCAGGCGCGAGTCGATCTGCAGGGGCAACTGCGTCTGGCCGCTGAACTGTTGCACCACGCGGGCGGTTTCCATCGCGCGTCCGCTGTCGCTGCTGTACACCGCCGCGAAGGGCGTGTTTTTCAGGCCGCGGCCCAGGTCTTGCGCCACCGCGATGCCCTCGGGGGTCAGCACGGCATCCGACCAGCCCTGGACGCGGTCGCTGATGTTGAGCATGGTCTTGCCATGGCGGGTCAGGAAGAGATGGACTTCCGCTTCTTCGGCCGGTGCGGCTTGGGCCATGGGGGCGCCGAGGGCCAGAGCGAGCAGGCTCAGGCCAAAGCTCCGGCGCAGGATGTTCTTGAGGATCATGAGGTGTCTCCTGCGGGTTTAGAAGAATTCGTGCCGGTAGTCGAGGCGGATCATCGGCCCCGTCTTGCTGGCATTGAGCTGTCGGCCCTGGGTGACGTCGGGCACGCCCTGAACCTCGCGCCAGTTGCGCGACCAGTCATAGGCCACCACGGTGTGCAGGCCCTTGAGGAAGCTGGGCTTGTATTCGACGAACACCATCACGTCGCCATGCGACAGGCCCACGCCCTTGAACTTCATGCCGCTGCCGTAGTAGGCGCCGGCGCCCACGCTGAATTCGCGGTCCAGTGGCTGTACCGCTGTGCCGAACACCATCAGCTCGCGGTGGTTCATGTAGTCGATCATCCCGTTGTAGGCCGGGCTGACGAATCGGCCCACGGCATTGCGCGCGATGTTGTACTCAAAGAAGCCCATGCCGTTGGGGTTGCTGTTCGGGGCGTGGGTGTAGGTGGCACCGCCCTGCAACAGGGTTTTGTCGGCTTGGCCGCTGAAGCGAACCGCCGTGTGGTAGGCGTCACGGTCGAAGCCGCGGCGGGAATTGGCGTTTTCCTGCTGCCACACGCTGAGGGCGCGGTTGTGGTACAGAAAGCCCTCGGTCTTGAGCGAGCCCTTTTGGCTGGGGTCGGCCTGCCAGACGCCTTCCAGGCCTTCGCGCATCACGTAGTGCGGTGCGGCACCGGCAAAGTACAGCAGCGAGCGGTTCTTTTGCGGTTCCCACTTGATCTGCGCGGTGGCCAGGTAGTCGATGGCCGTGCCCTTGGCGGTGGTGAAGCGGCGCTTGAAGGTCTCGTTGCGGTCGATGCTGGCATCCACCACGGCGACCAGCCCGCTCCAGGCTCCTTGCTGGGCATCGAGGCGGGCGCCGCTGTAGAGCTTCTCCAGCGCACGGCTGTCGCGTGCGTGCAGCATGCCCATGTTGGACACCTTCTGCACCCCCAGGCGCGACTTGAAGTTCGTTTCGTCGGCCTGCCACTTGAGCTTGAGCGCGTGTTCACCGATGCGGCTGAAGCTGGCCGGGTTGCGTGGCAGGGTGCCGTCGGTGAAGCCGCTGGCATCGGTGCCGGTGCTGATGTTCAGCGCGGTGTCGTAGGACAGGTCGAAGCCGACCGCATCAGCCCAATAGCCGCTGCTGAAGTCCAGCGATGACGCCTGAACCCAGGTGTGGTAGTTGGGCGGCAGCGCGGCATCGGGGGTGCTGGTGCCGGCCTTGTACAGGTTGCGCAGGTGCAGGCTCAGGTGGCTGTCGTCGATCAGGGCGTATCCGGTGTGCCAGGCGGGCTTGGCCGCGCTGCTGGTGTTGTCGGCTGCACTGTCCTGAGCCATCGCGGGGCCGCCGATCAGGGCGAAGGTCGCGAGCCCGAGCAGGGGGCGCAGGCGGGTGGGGGCTTGAATCAAAAAGAGTCTCCTTGTGGTCGTCGTCCGACCCGCGCTGTGCTGGCGTCACGCAGGGTGGCCTGCGTCACGCAGCGACGAATCCGCAGCTGCGAATCGGACGAGCGCATTCTTCAAAGAGATCGCCATGGCGTCTGCGCCAAAAGCTGACAGGCACAGGGGCAAATCCTGACCTGTGCGGGAAAGTACGGGGGTATTCAGGCCGATGCGGCGTGGCGCCGGGGTGGCGCGCCGGTTGGGCAGGGCTGGCCCGGGCGGTGGCCAGGCCGATGCGGGAGGGCGCCGAAGCGCCACAGAGGGGTTGGAAAGGGGCTCAGAATCCGAGGCTGGCCAGCAGGTCATCCACCTGCGACTGGTTGGTCACGACCTCGCGGTTGGCCTGGCCGTCCACCACCGGGCCTTGCAGGTCCTTGGTCGCCGGGGCCGGGCTGCTGCTGCCGTCAGGAGCCGTGCTGACCAGCAGGTCCAGCAACTGCTTTTCGATGTCGGAGGCCAGATTGACCACCCGTGCGATGACCTGGCCGGTCAAGTCGTGGAAGTCCTGAGCCATCATGATGTCGGTCAGGTTTTCGTCCATCGCCGCATTCGACTGGCTGACCAGGTGCAGGTAGGTCAGCAAATCCTTGCCCGTGAAGGTGGTGCCGGGATAGCGCTCGATCAGCTCGGTCAGGCGCCGGGTTTCCACATCCACCGGTTCGCGCGCCGCCTTGGTCTTGTCGACCGAGTTCAGCACCTTTTCGGCGGCCTCGCCGGTCAGGCGGGCAATGTAGCTCAGTCGGCTCTTGGCATCGGGCAGCTCTTCGGCCGCGCCGTGCAATTTGTCGGCAATGCCCAGGGCATTGAGCGAGTCATGCAACTGACGGGTGAGCTGGCCCAGGCGAAAGTGGACATCGACTTCATCCTGGTTGTGGGCAATTTCAGGTCCGTGGTCGTCGGTCATGGGCGTTGGGGCTGGGCTGAAGCGTGGGGGCACGCGGTTGGTCACACCGGGGTTTGTAGACTTTCGTCACAATTTTCACAATATAGCCTGACCCAAGCGCTGGTTCAGTGATTTCCATCGGCTGATCCCAGGCAAGCCCTCAATTTTCGGGAAAACCCCGCAGGGGTTTCACCAAAACCCCCTGCAGGAGGTCCGCAATACCTGCCCGGATCTCTGAAACTGGCCATGCGTGGCAAGGCTCGGTATGGCCCTGCCAGGCCGCTCAGAGTTTCTTGACCAATACCTGGCTCTTGCGGTCCCAGTTGTACTTTCGCTTGCGGGCTTCGGGCAGCCAGTCGGGGTCCACGGGCTGGAAGCCGCGCTTGATGAACCAGTGCATGGTGCGGGTGGTGAGCACAAATATGCTTTGCAGGCCCATGGCACGGGCCCGCTGTTCGATGCGCTTGAGGATTTTTTCGCCGTCGCCCTGGCCTTGGCTCTGAGGGGAGACCGTCACGGCAGCCATTTCGGCGGTGCGGGCCTCGGGGTAGGGGTAGAGGGCGGCGCAGGCAAAGATCACGCCGTCGTGGTCGATGATGCTGTAGGCCTCGATGTCGCGTTCGATCTCGGTGCGGCTGCGCTTGACCAGGGTCCCGTCCTTTTCAAACGGCTCGATGAGCTGCAGGATGCCGCCCACGTCGTCCGCCGTGGCTTCGCGCAGTTCTTCCAGCTTTTCGTCCACCACCATCGTGCCGATGCCATCGTGAACATAGACCTCCAGCAGCAGCGAACCGTCCACCGCAAAGGGCAGGATGTGGCTGCGCTCAACGCCGCCCTTGCAGGCCTGAACGCAGTGCTGCAGGTAGAAGGCGGTGTCGGTGGGTTGCTGCGGCTTGGGCAGCAGGGCCAGCAGCTTTTCGGCGGCGGCCAGTGGCAGTTCGGTGTCGATGGGGTTGTCTTCGCCCTCGGGGGCCAGCGGGTCCTGGCGAATGCCGGGCACCTCGGTCAGGAAGATCAGCTTGTCGGCCTGCAATTCGGTGGCCACGCGGGTGGCCACTTCTTCCATGCTGAGGTTGAAAGCCTCTCCGGTGGGTGAGAAGCCGAACGGCGACAGCAGCACCATGGCGCCAAAGTCGAGCGAGCGCTGGATGCTGGCCACGTCGACCTTGCGCACCAGGCCCGAGTGCTTGAAGTCGACGCCGTCGACGATGCCCACAGGCCGTGCGGTCAGGAAGTTGCCCGAGATCATGCGCACCGTGGAGCCCGCCATGGGGGTATTGGGCAGGCCCATGCTGAAGGCGGCTTCGATCTCGTAGCGCAGTTGACCCGCGGCCTCTTGCGCACAGTCGAGCGCGATTTCGTCGGTGATGCGGATGCCGTGGGAGTAGCGTGGCTCTTGGCCCTTGGCGCGCAGTTGCTCGTTGACCTGGGGCCGGAAGCCATGCACCAGCACGATCTTCACCCCCATGCTCTGGATCAGCGCGAGGTCTTGCGCGATGTGCGGCAGCTTGCCCGCCGCAATCGCCTCGCCCGCGATGCCGACCACAAAGGTCTTGCCCCGGTGCATGTGGATGTAAGGCGCCACCGAGCGGAACCAGGGCACGAAAGTGAAATTGAAAACAGCGGACATGGTGGGCGTGGGCGGAGGGGCTACGGGGATATCCGGCCTGTTTTCAGCAATTTCCGGATGCGAGGGCGCAAAGTGTAGCGCCCTCGTTGCACTGCAGCACGGCCCCGCCCGTCCCAGTGTGGGGGGAGGGGCCGGAGATCAGGCTGCGCTCAGCGCGCGCAGGCTGGACACGGTCTGCACGCAGGCCAGGGCCGCCTCGGTGCCCTTCACATTGAAGTGGTTCTGGAAGTACTTGCGATGTTCCAGATGTTCGTGGAAGTGGTGCGGCGTGAGCACGGCGGAGATCACCGGCACATCGGTTTCGAGTTGCACCCGCATCAAGGCCTCGATCACGGTCTGGGCGACGAACTCGTGGCGGTAGATGCCGCCATCGACCACCAGAGCGCAGGCCACCACCGCCTGGTAGCGCCCACTGCGGGCCAGGCGCTGCGCATGCAGCGGGATCTCGAAGGCCCCGGGCACGCCGATCACGTCGATCGCGCTGGCCGCCACACCATGGCGTGCCATCTCGTGCAGGAAGGCCGCGCGGGCCTGCTGAACGATGTCGGCGTGCCAGGCCGCTTCCACAAAGGCGTAGCGGGCATCGGGGGGCAACTGCAGAGGGGCCTGGGCGGCTTGCAGGTCGAGGGGGGGAAGGGAAAAGTCTTTGTGACTCATGACTGACTCGTGGTTTCCATGAAGGGCCCCGAACAGGGGCCGCAGGTTCCAGAAATCAGGGTCGCACGAACACCCACCCCTCCGGCGCGCAGGCAGGCTGGCGCTGGTGGGGCGGGGTGGTCGCGCTCTCTTTCATCCGGACTGTGACCGTCGGCCCCGGAGTCACACCGGGTCTGCTGACCCCGGCCACGCAGCGGTGGCCGGGCGCTCGCGGGCTTGTGCAGCCAAGGCTGCCATCACCGCCGGTGGGGAGTTTCACCCCGCCCTGAGAACGCTTGTTGCTGGCGCAACAAAGCGCCAACGGTCGGATTCTAGGCCCAGATTTGAAGCGTTGCCGGCACGCCCGCGACAGGCCTGACGCTGAATGGGCATTGGCCCGCCGGGCAGGGCGGGTCAGACGGAGAGGGATAATCACGGGTTGTCCATTTTTGAACCGGTCACGCCCTTGTCCACAGCCCCGCTCCAGATCGACTTTCCTGAATCGCTGCCCGTCTCGGGCAAGCGCGACGAGATCATGGCGGCGCTGGCGCAGCACCAGGTGATCATCGTGTGCGGCGAGACGGGCTCGGGCAAAACCACGCAGCTGCCCAAGATTGCCCTGGCGATGGGGCGCGGCCGGCTCAATGCGGCGCCAGGCCAGAAGGGCCAACTGATCGGCCACACCCAGCCGCGCCGCATTGCGGCCAGTTCAGTGGCCAAGCGCATTGCCGAAGAGCTCAAGACTTCGCTCGGGGATGTAGTGGGTTACAAGGTCCGTTTCCAGGACCGCTTGTCCAAGGATTCTTCGGTCAAGCTGATGACCGACGGCATTTTGCTCGCTGAGACCCAGACCGATCCGCTGCTCAAGGCCTACGACACGCTGATCATCGACGAGGCCCATGAGCGCAGCCTCAACATCGACTTTCTGCTGGGCTACCTGCGCCAGATCCTGCCGCGCCGCCCGGACCTGAAGATCGTGGTCACCTCGGCCACCATCGACGCCAATCGCTTTGCCGAGCACTTTGCCTCGGCCAAGGGCCCGGCCCCGGTGATCTACGTGTCGGGCCGCACCTTTCCGGTCGAACAACGCTACCGGCCCTTTGAAGAGTCGCGCGACTACGGCTTGAACGAGGCGATTGCCGATGCGGTCGATGAACTGTGGCAAGGCAATGCGGGTGGCGACATCCTGGTGTTTCTGCCTGGCGAGCGCGAGATCCGCGAGGCGGCCGACCACCTGCGCGGCCACCTGGCCCACCTGCCGCATTTGCGCAATGCCGAGGTGTTGCCCCTGTTTGCGCGGCTGTCGCAGGCCGAGCAAGACCGCATCTTTGACGGACACACCGGGCGGCGCATCGTGCTGGCCACCAACGTGGCCGAGACCTCGCTCACGGTGCCAGGCATCCGCTACGTGGTGGATGCCGGCACCGCGCGCGTGAAGCGCTACAGCTTTCGAAGCAAGGTGGAGCAGTTGCTGGTCGAGCCCATCAGCCAGGCGGCGGCCAACCAGCGGGCCGGGCGCTGCGGCCGGGTGGCCAACGGCATTTGCATTCGCCTGTACGACGAGAAGGACTTCACGGCCCGCCCCCGATTCACCGACCCTGAAATCCTGCGCAGCTCGCTGGCCGGCGTGATCCTGCGCATGAAGTCGCTGCACCTGGGGGTGGTGGAAGAGTTTCCGTTTCTCGAATCCCCTTCGGGCCGCGCGATTGCCGACGGTTACCAGCTGCTGTCCGAACTGGGCGCGGTGGACGATGCCCACGAACTGACGCCCATGGGCCAGGAGCTGGCCCGCCTGCCGCTGGATCCGCGCGTGGGGCGCATGATCATCGAGGCGCGGGATCGCAACGCGCTCGAAGAGGTGTTGGTGATCGCGGCCGCGCTGTCGGTACAGGACGTGCGCGATCGTCCCATGGAGGCCCAGGCCCAGGCCGATCAGGCGCATGCCAAGTGGGACGATGAAAAGAGCGAATTCAGCGGCTACATCCGCCTGTGGCAATGGTTGGCCGACGCGCGGGGCGGCGCCATCCCCCTGACCCGGCGCGGCCAGGCGGTGCCGCCGCCGCCGCCCCAGCGCCGTGCCAGCGCCGCGGTGCTGCCGGTGGCCCAGCGCCTGCAGGCGCCCGCCATCATTGCGCCGCCCGAACCGGCAGCGGCCACCCACAAGTTGAGCAATCGGCAGTACGAAAACCTGCTGCGCCAGAACTTCATCAATGTGCGCCGCCTGCGCGAGTTGCGCGACATCCACAGCCAGTTGCTGACCGTGGTCACTGAGCACCGGTGGGTGATCAACCGCAACCCCGCCAGTTACGAGCAGATCCACCTGTCGATGCTCGCCGGCCTGCTGGGCAATGTCGGCTGGAAGATGGATGAAGAGGGAGGGGCAGGCGCCTCCGGCGAATACCTGGGCGCGCGGGGCATCAAGTTTCATCGCCACCCCGGGGCCCACCTCAAGAAGAAGCCTGGCCGCTGGATCGTCTGTGCCGAACTGGTGGAGACCACGCGCCTTTTCGGCCGCGGTATCGCCAACATCGAGCCGCAATGGCTGGAGCAGATTGGCGGCCACCTGCTGAAAAAGCAGATGCTCGACCCGCACTGGGAAAAACGGGGTGCCGAGGTGGTGGCCTACGAGCGCGCCACCCTCTATGGGTTGGTGGTGTACAGCGGGCGGCGCATCAGCTATGGCCGCATCGATCAGGTGGCGGCGCGCGAGCTCTTCATCCGCCAGGCCCTGGTGGAGGGTGAATACGACACCAAGCTGCCCTTCCTGGCCGCCAATCAGAAATTGATCCGCCAGGTGGAAGACCTGGAGCACAAATCCCGCCGGCAGGACGTGCTGGTCGATGAAGAGCTGATCTATGCCTTCTACGACAAGCTGCTGCCGCCCGACGTCTACAGCGGCGCCACCCTGGAGCATTGGTACCGCGAAGCGTCGCGCCTCAACCCCAAGCTGCTGCACCTGACGCGCGAAGAGCTGATGCGCCACGAGGCCGCCGGCATCACCACCAGCGCATTTCCACGCCATGTGCGCCTGGGCGGGGTGGACTGTGTGGCGGCCTACCTGCACGAGCCCGGTGATGCCAAGGATGGCGTGACCGTGGATGTGCCACTGTTCGTGCTCAACCAGGTCAACGACGAGCGCTGCGAGTGGCTGGTGCCCGGCATGCTCAGGGACAAGGTGCAGGCCTTGCTCAAGAGCCTGCCGCAAAAACCGCGCGCACGCCTGGTGCCCTTGCCCGAGAGCGCCAGCCGTTTCACCGAGCGCTTGATCGAGCCGGCCGTGTACGGCCATGGCAGCTTGACCGATGCCTTGCTCAAGCTGGTGCGCGAGCAGGTGCAATTGGATGTGAAGCGCGCCGACTTCAAGCTTGACATGCTCGCCGCACACCTGTTCATGAACGTCCGGGTGGTCGATGAGCACGGCCGGCAACTGGGCATCGGGCGCAACCTCGGGGCGCTCAAGGCCGAGCTGGGGTCGAAGGCGCGAGGTGCTTTCCAGGCCCTGGCTGGTCTCAAGGTGGCGGCGACACCGGCTCCTGTGCCCACGGCAGAAGCCCGCCAGCCCGAGCCGGCGGGCCGGGGCAAGGCGGCCCCCGCAGCCGCTGCCCCCCCGGCGCGCAGTGCAGAGCAGCGCTACACCGCCTGGACTTTTGGCGAACTGCCCGAGCTGATGGAGATCCGCCGCGGTCAGCAGACGCTGATCGGCTTTCCGGCGCTGATCGATGGCGGCGATGCGGTCAGTATCGAGGTGTTCGACGAGCCTGATGTGGCCGCAGCCCGGCACCGCGCCGGCCTGCGGCGGCTGTTTGCGCTGCAGATCCGGGACGCGCTCAAGTACCTCGAAAAGAACATCCCCGACCTGCAGAAGATGGCGGTGGCCTACATGCCGCTGGGCACGCAGGAGGAACTGCGCGAGCAGATCCTGGACGTGGCGCTGGAGCGCGCTTTTCTGCTGGAACCATTGCCCACCGACGAGTACGCCTTCAAGCGTCGCATCGAAGAAGGCCGGGGTCGCCTGACCCTGATCGCCAATGAGGTGGCGCGCCTGGCCGGGACCATTCTTCTGGAGTACGCCGCAGCGGCGCGCAAGATCAAGGACACCAAGAACGCCCCCGAGGCCACCGCCGATGGGGCCCAGCAACTGCAGCGCCTGATGCCCAAGAAGTTCCTGGCCCTCACACCCTGGGCCCAATTGCAGCATTTTTCGCGCTATCTCAAGGCCATCACGCTTCGCCTGGACAAATACCGAGCCGACCCGGCGCGTGACGCCTCGCGACTGGCCGAACTGCGCCCGCAGGAGCAGCGCTACTGGCGTCTGGTGGCCGAGCGCAAGGGGGCCGTGGATGCCCGCATGCAGGAGTTCCGCTGGCTGCTCGAAGAGCTCAGGGTGAGCTTTTTTGCGCAGGAGTTGCGCACCCCGCAGCCGGTCAGCATCAAGCGCCTGGACAAGGCCTGGGCCCAGATCAACAGTTGAAGAGTCGAGCGCTCGGGCTTGATTGCAGCAATAAAACCGCCGGAAGATTGGTCACGAATGTGACGACCAGGCCCCGGGCCTTCCCCGATGCGTGCGGGGGAGCACCTCGGTAAGCTCCGCGCAAGGAGATCTTATGAGCCTGCATGACAAGTTCTGGCCCAAGCGGCTGCCTCGCCAAATCACGCCTCCGGCCACGCCGCTTTGGGACAACGTGGCTGTGAACGCCCGCCGTTTTCCCGACAAGCCGGCGCTGGTCTTTCTGGGGCGTAGCACGTCCTACCGCGAACTGCTGGCGCAGGTCGAGCAACTGGCCGCCAAGCTGCATGCCCTGGGGGTGCGCAAGGGTGACCGGGTGCTTTTGAACATGCAGAACTGCCCCCAACTGGTGGTGGCTCATTTGGCCATCCTGCGGGCCAATGCGGTGGTGGTGCCGGTCAATCCCATGAACCGTGCCGAAGAACTCAAGCACTACATCACCGACCCCGACGCCGCCGTGGCCCTCACCACCGCCGATCTGGCGGCTGAATTGGCCAAGGCCAGCAACGAGCTGCCTGAAGCCCAGCGCCTCAAGCACCTGATCGTGACCCGGTTCACCGATGCGTTCGATCCGACGCAAGTAAATGGTGATGCCTTGCCCCCGGCCTGGGAGCCCTGGCTGCTGGCCGAGCGCCCGACCCCGCCGCTGGCAGGCGGGGCCGTGCACAGTTGGCAAGAGTCGCTGGCCGGGCAGGGCCCAGCCCCCGCGCCCGAAACCGGCGGTGCCGACATGGCCGTGTTGCCTTACACCAGTGGCACCACGGGTTTGCCCAAGGGCTGCATCCACATCCATTCGAGCCTGATGCACAACGCCGTGGCCAGCGCCGCCTGGGGCAGCGCCACCTCGGAGAACGTGGTGTTGGGGGTGGTGCCCATGTTCCACATCACCGGCATGGTGGCCGTGATGCACGCCACGCTCTATGTGGGGGGCACCCTGATCCTGATGCCTCGCTGGGACCGCGATCTGGCCGGGCGCCTGATCTCGCGCTACCGGGTCACCAACTGGACCAACATCCCCACCATGGTGATCGATCTGCTGGGCAGCCCGCATTTCGATCAGTACGACCTGTCCTCGCTGACCTACATCGGCGGTGGCGGGGCCGCCATGCCTCAGGCCGTGGCTCAGCGCCTGTTCGAGAACTATGGCCTGCGCTATGTCGAAGGCTATGGCCTGACCGAGACCTCGGCGCCCTCGCACACCAACCCGGTCGATGCACCCAAGCAGCAGTGTCTGGGCATTCCGTTTCTCAGCACCGAGGCCTATGTCATCGACCCCGACACGCTGCAGGAGTTGCCGCAGGGCGAAGCCGGCGAGATCATCATCCATGGGCCTGAGGTGTTCCAGGGCTACTGGAAACGGCCCGATGCCACGGCCGCAGCCTTCATCGAATTCAAGGGCAAGCGTTTCTTCCGCTCGGGGGACATGGGCCGGGTGGATGAAGACGGCTATTTCTTCATGACCGACCGGCTCAAACGCATGATCAATGCCTCGGGCTACAAGGTCTGGCCGGCCGAGGTTGAAGCCTTGATGTTTCGTCACCCAGGCATCCAGGAGGCCTGCATCATCGCCACCAAGGACGCCTACCGCGGGGAGTCGGTGAAGGCCGTGGTAGTACGCCGCGCCAGCCATCAAGAATTGACCGAGGCCGACATCATCGATTGGTGCCGCGAGAACATGGCCGTCTACAAAGTGCCCCGGGTGGTGCAGTTTGTGGACGCACTGCCCAAGAGCGGCAGCGGCAAGGTGATGTGGCGGCAACTGCAGGAGAGCGAAGCCGCCTGATCAGCATGATTCAAGGCAGACCAGGTGTGGGCCTGGTCACGGCCCTGCAGCACGGCACAGACCCGGCCGGGGGATCGAGTGATCGATTCGCCGGCCGGGTTTTTCGTTGTACGCACAAAACCGATAAATATCATATTTAATCAATATATTGTTTTAATGAGATCTTATTTTCATAAATATCAATTAAATTTAACATTGATCATATAATTTGCTTCAGACGGCTGTGAGCTGTCGCACTTGACGACCTGCCATCGTTGACCTTGGTCCGACCTTGGTTGTCGTCATGTCATCCGATGCTTTTTGTGCTTGTTGCTGGAGTTTCCCCATGAAGTTGTCCCACGTGTCCATCCGTCAGCGGTTCGTGGCCTTGCTGGCCTTGTTTCTGCTGGGCTTTCTGGTGACCGGCTTCTGGTCGCTGCGAACCCTGAGCTACCTCAAGGTCAACGGGCCGCTGTATGCGCACATCGTGCAGGGCAAAGACTTGGTGGCCGACATCCTGCCGCCGCCCGAATACGTGCTGGAGCCCTACCTGGTCTGCTTTCAGTTGGCCAGCACCACCGACCCGGCTCGCCAAGCCCGGCTGCTCGACCAGTGGAGTGCCCTGCGCAAAGCTTATGACGAGCGCCATGCCTACTGGGAGCGTGCCGGCCTGGGCCCTGAATTGACCGATCTGCTCCTGAAGCGAGCCCACGTGTCGGCACGGGTCTTTTTTGGAGCTGCCGAGCAGAGCCTGTTGCCGGCGGTGCGCCAGGCAGATGCTGCCGCGACCCAGCAAGCGCTGGAGCGCCTGAGCGGTCTGTACGACGTGCACCGTCAGGCCATCGACGCCACCGTGCTGGTCGCCAGCCGCCAGACCGAGCAGGATGAGGCGGCGGCTGCCCAGGAAATCGAACGCAACACGGCCCTGCTGATACTGATCTCGGTCGTGTCGGTGATGGCGAGCCTGGGTTTGGCGGTGTTGATCATCCGCAGCATCACGGTGCCTTTGATGGAGGCCGTCAAGGTATCCCACCGGGTGGCCGCTGGTGATCTGAGCCAACCCATCGAAGTGAACGGACGCGACGAGACCGCGCAACTGCAGGGCGCCCTGCGCAGCATGCAGGACAGCCTGGTTCGGACCGTCGGTCAGGTCAGGGGAAACGCCCGTCAGGTGGCCCAGGCGAGTGCCGAGATTGCCAGCGGCAACCATGATTTGAGCGATCGCACCGAACGCCAGGCCTCGGCCCTCCAAGAAACGGCGGGGGCCATGGCGGCGCTGGACGATGCGGTACGCCAGAACGCGGACCATGCGCGCCAGGCCAAACAACTGGCCCATGGGGCCCGTGAGGTGGCCGCCCGGGGGAGCGCGGTGGTGGGCGAGGTGGTCGACACCATGAAGACCATCAACGACAGCTCGCGCCAGATCTCAGACATCGTGGGCACGATTGACGGGATTGCGTTCCAGACCAACATCCTCGCGCTGAACGCGGCCGTTGAGGCGGCCCGAGCCGGCGAGCAGGGGCGTGGCTTCGCCGTGGTGGCGGGCGAGGTGCGACGCCTGGCTCAGCGAAGCGCGGAATCGGCGCGCGAGGTGCGCGCCTTGATTGGCGCCAGTGTCGAGCGGGTGGATCAAGGCAGCCGCCTGGTCGATGCGGCAAGGCGTGCGATGAACGATGTGGTGGTCGAGATCGAGCGGGTCAGCGAAGTGGTCGGCGCCATCAGCGACGCCAGTGCGGAGCAGAGCACCGGTGTGTCCGAGGTGGTGGCGGCCGTCGGGCAGATCGATCAGGTCACCCAGCAGAACGCGGCGCTGGTGGAGGAAAGCGCCGCGGCGGCCTCCAGTCTGCGCCAGCAGGCGCAGGAATTGCTGGATGGCGTGTCGCTGTTCCGCTTGCCGGACGGGCAGGATGATGTGCAGGCCTTGGGCGACGGCACAGACCTCTCCAGGCAAGCCAGATTGGCCTGGTCAAGCTGAGTTTCCCCGGGTTGAAAGGCGGGCCCGCTGCAACGGCGAGTCTGCTTGCCATCGTCTTTCGCGATGGCTGGCGAAGGCGCGCGGCAGCGCTTGTGATGTCACGAAGTCATGGGTCTGAGAAAGCGGCGGGTAGCGCGCAAATTGAGCGCAGTTTGTGTGCGTCAGGTGGACGCATCCGCTTGATGTTGATTCAGACAGGTTCGGCGCTCCGCGGGCCTGGTTCTTTGGCTTCGTCATTCGAGGGGGCAGGCGGCACTCCATTGGATTGGGCGTCTCGGCTAGTGGAAAACCTTAACATGTGAGTGGACATAATGTAAGGAAATGAATCCTGTCATTTCTGACATTTCTGTTCACCCCACTGAAGCTCATCCGCATGTCAGCCCTGATCCCCTCTGCAGCACCCCAAGCGTCCACACCCGCGTCTCGCGGCGATGGCCATGACACCGGCTTTTTTGCTTACCACGGTGCTTGGGCGCCGGGGGTGCGCTTGTTTCGCAAGTTGCGATTTGCCTCCAAGGCCCTGATCATCTCGCTGGCCTTTCTGTTGCCGCTGCTGGCTTTGCTGAGTTGGCAACTGGATGACCACGCCGAGAAGGCGATGGAGGCTCGCAAGACTGCCACCCGCCAGCACGTCGAGATCGCCTACGGCCTGCTGGAATGGGCCCATGAGCAGGAGACATCGGGCAAGCTGAGTTCAACCCAGGCACAGGACATGGCCAAGGAGGCCATCAGCCGCCTGCGTTACGACAAGCAGGAGTATTTCTGGATCAACGACCTGCAGCCACGGGTGGTGATGCACCCGTTCAAGCCTGAGCTCAATGGCCAGGACGTGTCGGGCCTCAAAGACCCCAATGGTCTGGCCTTGTTCAGTGCATTTGCCGACATGGCCAAACGCCATGGCGAGGGCTTTGTGGATTACCAGTGGCCCAAGCCCGGGCACGACAAGCCCGTGGACAAGGTCAGTTTCGTCAAGGGCTTTGCCCCTTGGGGCTGGGTGATCGGCTCAGGCATCTATGTCGATGACCTGCGGGCCGACGTGCAGCGCACGGTGATGTACAGCGTGGCCATCGTGCTGGCTGCGGTGCTGGTGGCGGGGTATCTGTTCCTGAGCTTTTACCGTGTGATGGACGGTGGTCTGAAGGAGACCCGCCGCCATCTGCGCGCCATGACCGATGGCGATCTCACCACCTCACCGTCCCCCTGGGGGCGTGACGAGGCGGCCCAGCTCATGCTCGAGTTGCGCAACATGCAGGCTTCGATGCGGGACATGGTGGCCTTGGTGCGGCAGTCGAGTGACCAGATTGTTCATTCGAGCAACGAGGTGGCCCTGGGGTCGATGGACCTGTCATCGCGCACCGAGCAGGCAGCGGCCAGCCTGGAAGAGTCTGCCGCCTCGATGGAGCAGATCTCGGCCACGGTGAAGGTGACTTATGCCAACACCGACGAGGCGACCCGCGTGGCCAATGCCAACGCCGAGTCGGCCATGGAAGGTGGCCAGGTGATGGGCGAGGTGGTGTCCACCATGGACCGCATCCGGGGCTCGTCGGCGCGCATCGCCGAGATCATCGGCACCATCGACGGCATTGCCTTCCAGACCAACATCCTGGCCCTGAATGCCGCCGTGGAGGCTGCGCGTGCCGGTGAACAGGGGCGTGGCTTTGCCGTGGTGGCTGGCGAGGTGCGCATGTTGGCTCAGCGCAGCGCCGAGGCGGCCCGCGAGATCAAGAGCCTGATCAGCACCAGCGTCGAGCAGGTCGAGCAGGGCACGGGCGTGGTCCACCGCGCGGGCAGCGCGATCCAGGGCATTGTCGATTCGGCACGCCGTGTGAACGTGTTGCTGGGCGAGATCTCGGTGGGTGCGCGTGAGCAGGCCCAGGGGGTGGGGCAGGTGGGCCAGGCCTTGCAGGAACTGGATCGCATGACCCAGCAGAACGCGGCCCTGGTCGAGCAGACCGCCGCTGCGGCCAGCGCAATGCGCGACCAGGCCACCCAGCTGGCAGGGCAGGTGTCCCGCTTCCGTCTGCCTGCCTGACGCTGAGCGGCGACGAGCGGTCGGGCCCGCCCCCTAAACTCTGGGCCCATGTCTTCCTCTCCTCCGGGCGCTGCCCGTTTCGCCCACCTGCCGGCTGATGGCTGGCGTGAGCGCCTTTTTCGCATCGTCTTCGAGGCCGATACCCGAGCCGGCCGGGTCTTTGACTACAGCCTGATTGTCACCATTTTGCTCAGCGTGGCCGTGGTGATGGCTGACAGTGTCGAGGCCTTGCGTGGCCGCTTTGGCCCGACATTCAATCTGCTGGAGTGGTTGTTCACCGCCATCTTCACGGCCGAGTACCTGTTGCGTCTTCTGTGCGTGCGTCATCCCTGGCGCTACGCCCTGAGCTTTTTCGGCCTGGTGGACTTGCTGGCTTTGCTGCCCACCTACCTGGCCTTGTTCGTGCCCGAGCTGCATTTGCTGATCGACGTCCGTGTGCTGCGTCTGTTGCGGGTGTTCCGGGTGTTCAAGCTGGCCGCCTACGTCAACGAGTACCAGATGCTGACCGAGGCCTTGGTGGCCACCCGGCGCAAGATCCTGATCTTCATGTCGGTGGTGCTGATGATCGTGCTGGTGGCCGGCACGGTGATGTACCTGGTGGAGGGGGCCGAGAACGGTTACTCCAGCATTCCCACCTCGATGTACTGGGCCATCACGACCATGACCACGGTCGGGTTTGGCGACATCACGCCCAAGACCGATCTGGGGCGTTTCATCGCCTCGGCCATGATGCTGCTCGGCTGGGGCACCCTGGCCGTGCCCACAGGGATCGTGACCAGCGAAATGGCGCAAAAGCGCCGTCAGGCCGCACCGCTGCCCAGCACCCGCAGCTGTCCGGAATGCCTCAGCGAAGGGCATCTCGCGGCGGCTCGGTATTGCTACCACTGCGGTGCCGCCTTGCCCTGACGCAGGCGTGCCATGGTGACATCTGTCACGGCCTGGCCGGGTTGTGTGGCGGTTTTGTCGTCGAAATGGGTTACAAATATCGTTTTCTGATGACAACTCGCTGCCCGATCGCAGCACGATACCCATGGCCCTGTTTTCTCTGCTTCCCTGGCTGGCCATCCCGGCTGCACATCGGTCTGCGCTGCCCGGGGTGGCGCCGTGATCGGTCGGTGGCTGTTGCAAGTCGGCCTGGGCTGCGGGGTCGGCGTGCTGGCCTGGGCCGGGCCATTGGGGGGTACCCCCGCTGCGGAGGGCGTTGTCGCTGGAGTTTATGGCCGCGTCAGCGAATGGGGCGAGCAGACACCCCCTGTGCTCAATGACCGACCCGTGCAGGTACGCAAGACACCCGGGCAAGCTGTCGAGCCGATCTATCTGAATGTGCCTCCGGCCGAAAGTCGCCACTGGGCCCAGCATTGCGCCCGTCACAGGGCCTGTGCGACGCCGGTGTATTTTGTCGATGCGCCGCGCTGGGCCCAGGTCCAGGCGGCTCGCACCGAGCCGACGGCGCCGGCGGCCGAGGCCACGGGTCCGAGCTCAGGCGCGGCTGAATAAGAAGAAGTCACGTTGCTTGAGTGGTGGTGTGGGCGCCGGCACGCGGTAAGCTCCAAGGCCATGACCACCCCCACTTTTCCTCCTCCGGCCGTTGAGGCCGATCAAGTGCTGCCCCAGCTTCGTGAACGCGGTTATGCGGTGTTGAACGCGGCCACCGTCAGCCAATGGGCCACCTGCGCACTGCCTGACCTGCAGGGGCTGCGGCCGGACTGGGACGGCTTGCCGCCGGACAATTTCCTCAAGGACGGGGGCCGTTATCGGCGGCGCCGCCATTCCTGCTTTGTGGTGCAGGGTGAGCATGTCGAGCAGGTGCCTCACCGATCCCATTGGCAACCGTTGGAGTACAACGCCTTGCATGGCGGCATGGAGCGCTGGTTTGAACCCATGTTGCCTGGCACCGTGGCCCAGCCCGTGTGGGCGCAACTGTTGTGTGCGGTGGCCGGTACCACGGCGGCCCTCAAGCGGCCGGCAGGTGCCCGCCCCGAGCCCTGGTTCATCGAGGCGCACCAGTTCCGCATTGACACCACCGACGGCATCGGCCGCCCCACCCCGGAGGGGGCCCACCGTGATGGCGTGGATCTGGTGGCTGTGTTCCTGATCGAACGCAGCGGCATCAAAGGCGGCGAAACCCGTGTGTTTGAAGCCGACGGCCCCAACGGGCAGCGCTTCACCTTGTCCGAGCCTTGGTCGCTCTTGCTGCTCGACGATGCGCGCGTGATCCACGAGTCCACCCCCATTCAGCCCTTGGCTGAGGGCGCCCACCGCGATACGCTGGTGTTGACCTGCCGCGCTGGCGGGTTCCAGGGATTGCCGGTTTGACACCGTTCTTTTTCCGATTTGATGCGTGTCAATGCGGCTGGCGAACATTCCGGCACACTTCCTGACATCAACCCACAAGGAGCTCTCCATGTTCAAGCACATCCTGATTCCGGTCGACGGTTCTGCCACGGCGACGCTGGCCGTGGACAAGGCGATTGGTCTGGCCAAGGCTTTTGCCAGCGATGTGACCGTCATCTACGTCATCGATCCTTATCCGTTCACCGGCGTCGGCGCTGATTTTGCCTATGGGCAATCGCAGTACCTGAGTGCTGCCACGGCTGAAGCCAATGCCGCGTTGGCCAGCGCGCGTGCTGCCTTCGAGGCCGCGTCTGTGCCGGTGAAGACGACCGTGGTTGAAGGCCATGCCATCCATCGTGGCATCCTGGACACGGCCCAGAGCCTGGGCACCGACCTGATCGTGATGGGCTCGCACGGCCGCCGCGGTATCGAGAAGCTGGTGCTCGGCAGCGTGGCCCAGAAGGTGCTGTCGGATGCCCACCTGCCGGTGCTGGTGGTGCGCGACTGAACACCGCCTGTCTGGCCCTTCGGGGCCTTTGAACCAGGGGCGGGAAATGGCTCTCATGGTTGTCCCTAGGTTGGGGCACCTGGGGGCTGTCTCCGTTGGTCAGGCTTGATAGCATGGTTGCACGATCTGCACTTTGCGCCCCAGGCCCATACCACCATGTCTTCCACCCCGGAAACGCTTCCCCTGGTTCGTACCATCGGCATCATGCAACCCTTGACCTGGCTGGCATTGGCCTGGCGCGACATGGCTCGCGCGGGCTGGATCAGCTTCGCCCATGGCCTGGCGATGACCGTCTTCGGCGGGCTCATCATCGCCGTCGCCGGCAACCGTTTCTGGTTGCTGGCCGGGGCACTGTCGGGTTTTCTGGTGGTGGCACCTGTGTTGGCCACCAGCCTGTATGCGCTGAGCCGGGCCCTGGAGCGCGGTGAACCGGCCTCGATGCAAGTCGTGTTCAAGACCTGGTTCAACTGGCAACACAGTCATTTCAGCAAGTGGACCCATCAATACTGGTGTCTGGTGCAGTTCGGCCTGTTGTTGGCCCTGGCCGCCACCACCTGGGTGCTGACCTCCGCGGCCCTGATCACCTTGCTGGCGCCTGAGCCGGTGCACACGCCGGTCGATTTCCTGCGGGTGGTGGTGGCCGACCCCGAGTCGGGGCTGTTCGAGCTGTGGTTGGCATTGGGCGGCTTTCTGGCAGCGCCCATCTTTGCTTCCAGCGTGGTGTCGATCCCCTTGCTGCTGGACCGCCGTATCACCCTGATGCAGGCGGTGCTCACGAGTTGGCGCACCGTGCTCTACAACCCGATTCCGATGGCTTTCTGGGCGGCCTTGATTGCCGGCTTCACGCTGCTGGGGGTCGGGTCTCTTTTGTTGGGCCTGATTGCGGTCATGCCCATGTTGGGGCACGCCAGCTGGCATGCTTACCGTGACCTGGTGGACGTTTCGACGCTGCCCTCCCGGGATGCAGCGTTGGCCCCCGTTTTTGTTCAGGTCAGACACTGATGTTTGGTTTTTCAGAAGAGCAGATCTCCACCTTCGGCCTCACGTTCGGGGTGGGGGGCTTCATGCTCTACATGTTGTTCATCATTGGCCACCTGGCCTGGGAGTCGAAGGCCGGCAAATTCGGCACCTTTGTGCTGTTTCTGGGGCTGGGCCTCGGCATGGTGGGTTTTGCCGCCAAGTTTGTGATCCAGTGGTACATGACCAAGTAGGCTGAGGCCCTAGCCACGGCCCAGCGCCTGAGTGCGTCCAGGTTTCAAAGCAATTCTTCAGGCACCAGCGGCCCGAGCAGCCAGGCCTTGAGCCGCAGTTTCAAAGAGGCATCGGGCTCGGTGTCCAGCACCATTTCACTGTCGTCCTGAAAGCCCAGCCATTGCAGACCGCGGCCATCCGGGGCCAGGCGCAGTCGGTAGGCGCTTTGAAGCCGGTCGATGTCGATGATGCGGATCAGCTCACGCGCCACCTCAGGGCTGTCGATCACGGCACCGAACTCGGTGTTGATGGTGGCTGAGCGGGGGTCCAGGTTCATCGAGCCGATGAAGGAGGTACGCCGGTCGATGACGAACAGCTTGGCATGCAGTCGCCCCAGGGATTTTCCGAACAGGAAGGGATGCTTGTTGTTGCTGACCTTCGAGGGGCTGAGCTCGTAGAGATCGACCCCCATCTTCAGCATGTCTTCCCGGTAACGGCTGTAGCCGACATGGACAGCAGGTTCGTCGGTCGAACTCAGCGAGTTGGTCAGCACCGTCACCTTGACGCCCTGGTCGCGCAGGGATTTCAAAAACGCCATGCCTTTCGGGCCAGGCACAAAGTAGGGCGACGAGGCGACCACTTCCTTCTTGGCCTTGGCCACGGCTTCCAGAACGTTGTAGGTGACACTGGTTTCCAGAAGCTCGCCACCGGCGACCCCGTCGAAGGGCTTGTCGGGATGGTCGGCAAAAACATAGGCCTGGCCCCAGTTCAGGCCCAGGCGGCCGGCATCCAGGTCATCGGCAATCGGCGCGTAACCCAGCACATCATTGGGTGGCAAGGGGGCCGGTGCCGCAGTGGTGGCTGGACCGGTGGCGGTCTCGAACTGTTGCCGCAGCGCCTCGGGGCTCAAGGGGCTGCTGGCAATGCTGGTCAGGGGGTAGACCGCCAGACTGTTCCAGTAACGGTCGAACAGCGCTTGCATGGCCGGCAGTACTGCCCCGGTCGTGAAGGCATCGACATCGACGAAATTGTCAGTGGCGCCTCTCAGGTAGTACTCATTGGCCACATTGCGTCCACCGATGATGGCCATCGCGCCGTCGGCGATGAACATCTTGTTGTGCATGCGGTGATCGAGCCGACTCCAGTCGCCGGTAGAAGCCAGGAAACGGGTGACTTGCCCTTTCCCTCGGGCACAACAGAAGGGATTGAAAAGCCTCACCTCGACGTTCGGGTAGGCCGTGAGCCCGAGAAACAAAGGGTCGTGTCCCCCGGTGTAGAGATCGTCGATCAGCAGGCGAACCCGCACGCCTCGTTGTGCCGCGTCCCGCAGGGCACGCAGAAAGTAGCGGCCGGTGGCGTCGGCCTCGATGTTGTAGTACTGCACATCAAGTGAAACCTCAGCGCGGCGAGCCAGTTGCAGCCGCGCATCAAGGGAGAAGGTGCCCAGCGGCATGAGTCGGAAGCCCGACTGATCGGGGGCCGGCTGGGATTCCTGTGCGATGCGGCCCAGCGTGCTGTGCGCCGAAGCCGGGATCGCTTCGCTGGCCAGCCGCACCCGGTCCACCGGTGGCAGGCGGGTGGCGCAGCCGGCGAGCGCCAGCAACATAAGCCCCAGGCCCCACAGCAGCAGCCTTGCCGGCCATCGCTCAGCCCCGTGGCGGCCCGCCAGACCCGAGAGCCTGGGTTGGGGGGCGGGGCATGAGCGTGACGCCGGAGCCGCTCCATGGTGGTCGCTATACTGATACGGATACAAAGCTGCCATCAGGTAACGCGATGAACGCATGGTCTAGGACGGTTGTCTTTTGCGGGATGAGCCTGTTGTGGGGCTCGGCCCAAGCCGCGCTCGACATTGGGGAGGCTGCGCCGGAGTTTACGGCAAAGGTGGCTCTGGCCGGCAATCTGCAGAGCTATTCTCTGCATGATGAATTGAGCCGGGGCCCGGTGGTGCTGTATTTCTTTCCGTCTGCATTTTCCGTGGGCTGCTCGATTGAAGCGCACCAATTTGCCGAGGCGCTGGACGACTACAAAGCCTTGGGTGCTTCGGTAGTGGGGGTGTCCCGCGACGACCTGGAGACCCAGAAGAAATTCTCGGTGCAGGAATGCCGGGGCAAGTTCCCGGTGGCTTCGGACGCCGATCAGTCGATCATGAAGGCCTATGACGCGGTGCTGCATTTCCGGCCCGACTATGCGAACCGGGTGTCCTATGTGATCGCCCCGAATGGCAAGATCATTTACCAGTACACCAGCCTGAACCCGATGAAGCACGTCAGCAACACGCTGACGGCTTTGCGCAACTGGGCCAAGACGGGCATGGTTCAGCAGCCCTGAGGCCCTGGCCTGCCGCTGGGGGCAGACGGCAGGCCAAGCGCCTCAGTTTGGCTCGATCAGAGTCGTTCGAAGATCGCGGCGATGCCCTGGCCGCCGCCGATGCACATGGTCACCAGCGCATAACGGCCCTGGATGCGCTGCAACTCGTACAGGGCTTTCACCGTGATCACGGCACCGGTGGCACCGATCGGGTGGCCCAGCGAAATGCCCGAGCCATTGGGGTTGACCTTGGCCGGATCCAGACCCAGGTCGCGGCTCACGGCGCAGGCCTGGGCAGCAAAGGCCTCATTGGCCTCGATCACATCCAGGTCGTTCACGGTGAGGCCAGCCTTCTTGAGCGCCAACTGGGTGGCCGGCACCGGGCCGATGCCCATGTACTTGGGGTCAACGCCGGCGTGGGCATAGGCCACCAGGCGGGCCAGGGGCTGCAGGCCGCGCGCCTTGGCGGTGCCGGCTTCCATCAGCACCACGGCGGCGGCAGCGTCATTGATGCCCGAGGCGTTGCCGGCCGTGACCGTGCCATTCTCCTTGACGAACACAGGCTTGAGCTTCTCCATGTCGGCCAGCGTGGCGCCGGCCCGGAAATGCTCGTCGGTGTCATAGGCCACCTCACCCTTGCGGCTTTTGAGCATCACCGGGGTGATCTGCTCCTTGAAATAGCCTGCCGCCGTGGCGCGTTCGGCGCGGTTGTGGCTTTCCACGGCCAGGGCATCCTGGTCGGCGCGGGTGATGCCCCACTTGGCGGCAATGTTCTCGGCCGTCACGCCCATGTGAATGGTGTGGAAGGGGTCGTGCAGGGCCCCCACCATCATGTCGATCATCTTGGTATCGCCCATGCGGGCCCCAAAGCGGGTGGCCAGGCTGACATAAGGGGCTCGGCTCATGTTCTCGGCGCCGCCCCCAATGGCGATGTCGGCGTCACCCAGCAAGATGGCCTGGCTGGCCGAGACAATGGCCTGCAAGCCAGAACCGCACAGGCGGTTCACGTTGAAGGCCGGCGTTCCTTCAGCGCAGCCGCCGTCGATCGCGGCCACGCGCGACAGGTACATATCGCGTGGCTCGGTGTTCACCACATGACCAAACACCACGTGGCCCACGTCGGCACCGTCGACCTGCGCACGTTTGAGCGACTCGCGCACCACCTGGGCGCCCAGGGCGGTGGGCGGGATGTCCTTCAGGCTTCCGCCAAAGGTACCAATGGCGGTGCGCACACCGCTGACAACGACGACTTCACGGGACATGTTGACTCCTCGGGTTGAAATTGAATTGAATTCTTAATTACGAATTCAGCCTGCTGATCTTAGCTGCTGCCGAAGGCCACCCGGCCTGGGTGCTGTCACGGGCGCGGCGCGGAGGGGCTTGGCTCGTCAAGGGATTGTTAAGTTGGTTACACTCGCACCCGTTTCAGGTGCCTGCCGTCGCTCTCGACGCGTGGGTTAAACGGGAAGCCGGTGACGTTGATGCAATCAACCATTCCGGCGCAGCCCCCGCTGCTGTAAGCCAGACGACGCCGGACGACGCCACTGTGCATGAACTTGCATGGGAAGGCCCGGGGAAGGATGAAGGCGAGCCAGAAGACCGGCCTGATCCACGCGTGGTGCCAGTCCTCGGGGTGAGGGAAGGGTTCTGTCGGACACCCTTCGGGGCCCTGGGCATGCTTTTGCCTGGGCGCCAGCGCGTGGGTGCCCGTGGGCTTTTCCGGTTCGTCTTGGCGCGGTGCCGCCTCTGCAGTCCCACCGGAGATGCTCTTGTTCTCATGTCTCGGCCCTGTTTTTGCAGGCCACGTTCAACCCGCCTGCCGCCCTTGGCGGTTCGGCCCCTTGCTGGGCTGCCTCGCCACCTTCCCAGTGCTGGCCCAGCCCGCCTTGCCACAACTGGCCGAGATCCGCGTGACGGCGGGCGAGGCTCTCGCGGCGGGGGAGTCCGACAGCGCCAGTGAGGGTTACGTCACGGCCACACGCCTGGCCCGGCGCCCTTTGCTTCGCCCGGCGGATCTGATGGAGTCGGTGCCTGGGCTGGTGGTCACCCAGCATTCGGGCGATGGCAAGGCCAACCAGTACTTTCTGCGGGGTTTCAATCTCGACCATGGCAGCGACTTTGCCACCCACCTCATGGGCATGCCGATCAACATGGTGTCGCACGCCCATGGCCAGGGCTACATGGACCTGAACTTCCTGATCCCTGAGCTGGTCAGCAGCCTGCAATACCGCAAGGGCGTGTACCACCTTGAAGACGCCGACTTTGCCGTGGCCGGCAGCGCCCGGATCGACCATGTGCGGCAGTTGCCTGCGCCCTTCATCGAGCTGGGTCTGGGGCCCAGGGGTTACCGGCGCAGCCTCGTGGCAGACAGCCGGGTGATCGATGACAAGCAGCTCCTGATGGCCCTGGAGCTGACGCACAACAATGGCCCCTGGCAGCAGCCCGAGCGCCTGGGCAAGCAGAACGCGGTGCTCAAGCTCTCGTCTGGCACCGTGGCGCGCGGTTATTCGATCAGCGCTCTGCTGTACCAGGCCGACTGGCAGGCCACCGAGCATGTGCCCGAGCGGGCCATCGTGTCGGGCGAAATCGGGCGTTACGGCGTGCTGTCCCCCGGCGACGGCGGGCGCACCCACCGCTACAGCCTGTCGGCCGAATGGGCCGACAGCGGCGCTGCCAGCGCCAGCCGGGCGCAAGCCTATGTGGTCGACTACGGACTGAATCTGTTTTCGGCGCCTTCAGGCTTTGTGAACGGTCTTTCGGGCGACCAGCATGAACAGGCCGACCAGCGTGTTTTGTGGGGCGGCGGGTGGCAGCACAGCTGGTTTCTGGGCGAGGGTGTCGGGTCCACCGAGCTGACGCTGGGTGGCCTGCTGCGGCAGGACCGGATCAGCAACGTGGGCCTGTTCAGCACGGTGAACCGCCAGCGCACCGAGGTGATTCGGCAGGACCGCATCACCGAGACCGCTGTCGGCCTGTCGCTCGAGGCCCGTACCAGCTGGCAGAGCTGGCTGCGCACCAGCCTGGGCCTGCGCCAGGACCACCTGCAGGCCCGGGTCACACCGCTGGCGGGGGCCTTCAATGCCGACAATGGCGGCAACGTGTCGGCACGCCAGCTCAGCCCCCGTCTGGGTCTGGTGCTGGGGCCGTTCCCGGCTTTGGGCGGCACCGAATTCTTTGTCAATGCAGGTCAGGGCTTTCACAGCAACGACGCTCGTGGGGCCACCACCCGCACCAGCCCGCAGGATGGCAGCGGCGCCAGCCCGGTGCCGTTGCTGGTCAAGGCCCGCGGCCATGAAATCGGCCTGCGCACCCAGCCCCTGCCGGGTTGGCAGACCCGCCTCAGCCTCTGGCAGATGCAACTGGCCTCTGAGTTGGTGTTTGTCGGTGACGAGGGCGTCACCGAGCCCCGGGGCGCCTCACGGCGGTGGGGGCTGGAGTGGGCCCAGGACGTGCAACTGGCGCCCGGTCTGGCGTGGGATGGCAACCTGGCCTGGTCACGGGCGCGCTTTGTGCAGGCGGTCAATGGCGGCAGCCACGTGCCCAACGCCGTGCCGCTGACGGCTTCGATGGGCCTGAGCTGGGATCCCGGCGGGCCTTGGTTCGGTGGGCTGCGCCTGCGTTACCTGGGGGCCTATGACCTGGAGGAGACCGGGCAGCAGCAGTCGCGCGGGTACTGGCTGGGCAGCCTGAAGCTGGGCTACCGCTTCCAGGCCGGGTCAAACCGATGGCAGGCCAGCCTGGATGTGCTCAACCTGTTTGACCGGCGTGCCAACGACATCGAGTACTGGGGCGGCGCCTGCACCCAGCGCGAGGCCCTGGGCGGCACAGGCGGCTGCGGCAGCGGCTCGGTCATCGAGGGCCGGCTGATCCATCCCCTGGAGCCGCGCACCCTGCGCGTGGGCCTGCGGCTCAGCTTCTGAGCCGGGCGTTCAGGCGTCGCGCACGTCGGCCACAGGCTGACTGCCGAAGTCGGGCCGTTGCAGGTAGGCCAGCAGGCGGGCGGCGGCCTCCTGGGGCGACGTCAGCTGGCCCTTGTCCTTGAGCGCGGCAAAGTTGCCCTGATCAGGGAAGGCCTCGGCCGGCGCGCTGCGCAGTTGCACCTGCATGTCGGTATCGATCACGCCCGGCGCGAGTGAGCAGACCCGGGCCCCGTTGGGCTTCAGGGCCTCGTCCAGTGCCAGGCAGCGTGTGAAATGGTCCATGCCGGCCTTGGCGGCACAGTAGGGGGCTTGCGAGGCCATGGCCCGCCGACCCAGGCCCGAGGAGATGTTCAGCACCTGGCGTGGCAGCGCCCAGTCGGCGGTGCCATTCAAAAAGGCCGCACACAGCAGCATGGGCGCTTCCAACCCGATGCGCAGTGCCGCCGCCACCAGCGCCGGGTCGCTGTCGGAGAGCGGTGCGATCGGCGGGATCACCCCCGCATTGTTGATCAGCACGGCTCGCTGGTAAGCGGCCGCGTCCTGGGTGCGCAGCCACAGGCCCAGTTCGTGGGCGGCGCCTGTGCTGTCGGCCAGGTCGACCGACCAGCTCAGCAAATGGGCCCCCCGGGCCTCGGCCAGGGCCGGCAGGTCGGGGTGGGGGTTGCGCTGCAGGGTCAGCAAGGTGTTGCCCGCTTGCAGCAGTTGCTCAGCCAAGGCCAAGCCCATGCCGCGCGAGGCGCCGGTGAGGATGTACAAGGAGGTGGTCATGACGCCATGCTAGCGCGATGCGACTGAAGGTGTTGACAGGGTTGTTCCGGCCCAACACCTTCGCCTTGGCGAACGGCTCAGAGTTCCACGTCCAGTGCGGAACCCACCTGGTAGAAATGTCCCCCTGCCACGTAATGCAGGCTGCGCAGCTCGTCCGGGGCGTCGTCGAAATGCCAGTGCCCGTCGCGGAACACGCGCTCATCGGCCCAGGCGGCCAGCACCTCGGCCAGGAACAGGTCGTGCGGGCCGGCCACGGCGGTGCTGGTGGGCAGCACGCGGCATTCGAGCCAGCCGATGCAGCCCTGCACCAGCCCGGCCTGCACCCGGCTGGCCGGGTCCAACTGGATGCTGCTGCGGGCCAGTTTGTCGGGTTGCTCGTGACCGCTTTCACGCCCCAGGCGCAGGGTGGCCTGGGCCATGGCGGTCGGCGGGATGTTGAGCACGAACTCGCCCGAGGCGTCGACCAGCTCGCGCGTCAGCGTGGCCTTGTCGATCACCACCGCCACCTTGGGTGGCTCGAAGTCCAAAGGCATGGACCAGGCCGCGGCCATCACATTGTGGCGCCCGGCGTGCGCGCTGGACACCAGCACGGTGGGCCCATGGTTGAGCAGGCGGGTGGCTTTGGCGAGGTCGACGGCAAGGCGTGTCATGGGGTCGGGCTCAGAAGGGAACCGGGCTTTCAATGAACAGGGGCGCACCGCTGTCCGGGTGGGGCAGCCGGATCTGGGTGGCGTGCAGCAGCAATCGCGGCGCGCGGGGGGTGGCGATCGGGCCGCCGTAGAGGCGGTCGCCCAGAATGGGGTGGCCGAGCGCCTGCAGGTGCACACGCAACTGATGTGACCGTCCGGTGAACGGTTCCAGCAGCACGCGCGAACTGTTGTCCACCTCGTCGACGGCCAGCAGATGCCAATGGGTCTGGCTGGGTCGGCCCGTGGCCGCGTCGACGATGTGCAGCGGCCGGTTGACCCAGTCCAGCGCGATGGGCAGGTCGATCAGGCCCCAGTCATCGTCGGGGGCCTGCAGGCAGCCTTGCACCACGGCCACATAGCGCTTGTCGACCTCACGCTGCTCGAAGCTGCGGTTGATGCGGCGCTGGGCTTCGGCACCACGGGCCATCACGATGATGCCGGAGGTGTCCAGGTCCAGCCGGTGCACCACACGGGCCTCGGGGAACAGGGCTTGCACGCGAGCGGACAGGCAGTCCTGTTTGTCCTCCCCCTTGCCGGGCACCGAGTGCATGCCCGCTGGCTTGTCGAAGGCCAGCACGCTGGCGTCCTCATACAGGCAGGTGATGGGCCCGGCCGGGGTGTTCAGCTCCCGGGCTGGCTGAGTGTTGCCGCTACCCAGTTCAAGGCTCGATGGGGCGACCACGGCGGGAGGCTCGGGCCGGGCGGCTGCCGCCAGGGCGGCCCGCTCTTTGCGGGCGGCGCGGCCGGTCAGGGCAGGCCGGGGTTCAGGCGCTGGGGCGCCCTGGGATGGCGCGGCGGGGAGGGGGGCTTGCAGGCTGCCGTCGGCAGCGCGGACATGAAAGGTCGGCATGGAGATTCAGAGGGGCTTTGCAGGCCAGGCGGCTTCAGCTCAGCAGGCGCTGCACTGTCGCGCACAGTTCTTCGACATCGTTGGGTTTGTGGATCAGGGCCCTGGCGCCTTCGGCCAGCGCGCTGCGCTCGATCTCCGCCGTCACGTAGCCCGAGGCCAGCGCCACGGGCAGATCGGCGCGGATGCCACGCACCTCACGCAGCAGGTCGACGCCTGAGTAGCCTGGCATGTTGTAGTCGGTCACCAGCAGGTCGCAGGCCTGAGGGTCGGCACGCAGCGCGGCTGCGGCCTCCTGGGGGTCGGTGTAGGTGGTGACGTGGTAGCCGCGGCGGCGCAGCAGGCGCTCCACCAGAAACACCAGGGCCGTGTCGTCATCGACATAGATGACGCGCTGGCCCCGGCCTTCAGAGGCTGGGGGCGCGGTCTTCGCGGCAGCGGTCTGGCCGGGGGCCGGCGCCGCGGCTGGCGGTGTCGGTTCGCTCGCGGTCGGGTGCGTCTCGTGGAACGGATTGATGGCCTGGGCCCCACGCAGCGCAGGAAAGTACAGCGAGAAGGTGCTGCCCTGGCCGGGTTTGCTTTGCACGTCGACCGCGCCGTCGTGGGTGCGCATCACCCCGTGCACCACGGCCAGGCCCAGGCCGGTGCCTTGTCCCACGGGCTTGGTGGTGAAAAAGGGCTCGAAGATGCGCTGCAGGGTGGCGGCGTCCATGCCCTGGCCGCTGTCGTGCACGCTCAGGCACAGGTAGGGGCCTGGGGTCAGGCGCAGGCGCTCGCGCAAGCGGGCCTCCGGCATCAGCGGGGCCAGCCGGATGGTCACCCGGCCCGGCCCCGGTTCCATGGCGTGGATGGCGTTGGTGCACAGGTTCAGCAGGGCCTGCTCAACCTGGGTGGCGTCAGCCAGCACGCGCGGGGTGTGCGGTGCCAGGTCCAGGTTCAGGGTGATGCCGGGCGGCAAGGTGACATGCAGCAGGCGTTCGGTCTCGTGGACGACCTCTTCCAGCGCCAGGGGGCTGCGCCGCGGTGCCTCGTTGCGGCTGAAGGTCAGGATCTGGCGCACCAGTTCGCGGGCGCGCCGGCCGGCCTTGTCGATCTCGTTGAGGCTGATCAGGGCCGGCGATTCAGTGGCCAGGTCGCCCCGGGCCAATTCGACATTGCCCAGAATGGCCCCCAGGATGTTGTTGAAGTCGTGCGCAATGCCACCGGCCATGGTGCCCACCGCCTGCATCTTCTGGGATTCGCGCAGTTGCACCTCCAGCTCGGCCCGGTGGGCCTCGGCCCGTTTGCGGGCCGTCAGGTCGCGTGCAAACACGGTGATGGTCTCGCCCTCGGCATGCCGCTCGACCGAGACGCTGACTTCGACCGACAGCTCCTTGCCGCCGGCCGTGCGTGCCGTGAGGTCGCCCAGCAGGGCCTGGCTGGCGGTCTGGGTGAAGGCCAGGGCCTCGCTGGCGTTGGGCAGAAAGCGCTCCAGCGGGCTGCCCAGCGCGTCACTGGCGGGGCACTGGAACAGGGCCGCCGCCGTGGGGTTGAACACGGTGATGCGCTGGTCCTTGTCCACGCACACGATGGCATCCAGCGCCGAGTTGATGATGGCTTCCAGGCGCCGTTCGCTGGCGTGCAGTTGTTCGTTGCGCTCCTGCAGGGCCGCGGCGCTTTCCTGCAACGCGCGGCGTTCCGCCAACAAGGGGCCCTGGTCGATCACCGCGCAGATGTACTGCACCAGGGGGGGCGCGCCATCCTGGTGGGTTTCGAGCCGGCGCACATGCAGGTCGCCAGTCAACTGGCCACTGTCACCGATGGCAAACACCACTTCGGTGGCCTCGGCCTGGCCTTCGCTCTGGGCCAGAGCCAGGGCCTGCTGAACCTTGCCGACATGGGCCTCGCTCACAAAAGGCATCAGTGACACCAGTGGACGATCGGCTTCGGTGGGCTGGAAGCGGCGGTGCGCCATCGAGTTGGCCTGGGCCACGATGTCGTGCTCGTCAATCACCATCAGCGGCAGCGGCACACTCGAAAACAGGGTCTCGAAGCGCTCTGAGGCACTCTCAGCATTGGCCTGGCTGTAGCGCAGGATCTCGTTCTGGCTTTGCAGCTCGGCCACAAGCTGGCGCAGCACCTCGGCACCGTCGGTCGGCAAAGGGCGTGCCGGATCGGCCATATCCTGGGAGTAAAAGGCGGGTGATGTCATGGGCGGTCGAAACTGAGGCCCAAGTGTAATGACTGACGGCTGACACTGTGGCGTGCTAAGCCGGTTGCTGACACGCTGAGGCAATAGGATCAGCGCGGCTCCGAACAACAAGCAGCCATGCCATATGGGACGGCCATGCGCTTGGGGATCAAGGCACGGTTCCCGCTGGTGGCCTGTTGATTTTGAAACACCGGTCTTGTTTGCCTATCCTCTCGAAAATTGGCCTTGACAAAGGGTGTCCATGCGACCGTCCGTTGCGCTTGAGTTGAAACGATGCGAAGTGCGGGAAACCGCAGGCCGCTATCGTGTGGAAAACCCACGCGTCTTCGGCTCGGTACTGCATGGCAGCGATCAGGACGGCAGCGACATTGACATCCTGGTCGATGCCTTGCCGAGTATCACATTGCTGGATTTGGGCGATTTGCAGGAGGAGCTGAAATCACTGCTTGGTGTGTCCGTCGATTTGCTGACACCCGGCGATCTGCCCTCCAAGTTTCGTGACCATGTCCTGGGAGAGGCGCAGCCGGTATGAACCGGAATCGCCTTCCTGAGTATTTGGAGCATATCGAACTGGCCGCCACCGATGCCTGCAGCTTTGGGGGGGGGCATGGGGCGAGACGATTTTCAGGCTGACAAGCGCACCCAAATGGCGGTCATCATGTGTTTGATCGTCATCGGCGAGGCGGCCACCAACGTCATGGATTCGTACCCCACGTTTGCTCAAAAGCACCCTGGTGTGCCATGGCGCAGCATGCGCAATATGCGCAACCGCATGGCGCACGGCTACTTTGAAATCAACCTGGATGTCGTCTGGGAGACCGTGCAGGCATGGTTGCCAGCCTTGCTTGGGCAACTGCCCTCGGTGCGCCAGGATGCCGGGGGCTGAAGAGGCGCTCGGCCCGGCACCTTAGGCTTCAGCAAGCGATGCCCTGCAGGGACAGGGCGCATCGCTTACTGAGCGTACTCACTCACCGGCACGCAGCTGCAGAACAGGTTGCGGTCGCCCCACACGTTGTCGACCCGGCCCACGGGCGACCAGTACTTGGTCTGGCGCAGGCTGGCCACCGGGTAGGCGGCCACCTCGCGCGAGTAGGGGTGGGCCCAGTCGGCGCCCATCAGGCTGGCGGCGGTGTGGGGGGCGTTCTTCAGCGGGTTGTCGTCTTGCGGCCAGGTGCCGGCTTCGACCTGGCGAATCTCTTCGCGGATGGCGATCATGGCGTCGATGAAGCGGTCCAACTCGTCGCGGGTTTCGCTCTCGGTGGGCTCGACCATCAGGGTACCGGGCACGGGGAAGCTCAGCGTCGGTGCGTGGAAGCCGTAGTCGATCAGGCGCTTGGCCACGTCTTCGGCAGCCACACCGGTGGCGTCTTTCAGGGGGCGCAGGTCCAGGATGCACTCGTGCGCCACATGGCCGTTCTCGCTGGCGTACAGCGTGGGGTAGTGGTCTTTCAGGCGGGCGCTGATGTAGTTGGCCGACAGGATCGCGGCCTCGGTGGCCGCCTGCAGCCCTTCGGCGCCCATCATGCGGCAGTACATCCAGCTGATGGGCAACACGGCGGCATTGCCCAGCGGCGCTGCGCTGATGGCGCCCACGCCATTGACTGGCAGGCCTGCGGTGGCATGGCCGGGCAGGAAGGGCACCAGGTCTTCAACCACGCACACCGGGCCGACACCGGGCCCGCCGCCGCCGTGCGGGATGCAGAAGGTCTTGTGCAGGTTCAGGTGGCTCACGTCGCCGCCGAATTCGCCCGGCGCCGCCACGCCGACCAGGGCGTTCATGTTGGCGCCGTCCACATAGACGCGACCACCGTGTTGATGCACCAGGGCGCACAGCTCTTTGACGCTGGTCTCGAACACGCCGTGGGTGCTGGGGTAGGTGATCATCACCGCGGCCAGACGCTCGCTGTACTGCTCGCATTTGGCGCGCAGGTCGGTCAGATCGACGTTGCCGTTGGCATCACAGGCCGTGACCACCACCTGCAGGCCCACCATCTGGGCGCTGGCCGGGTTGGTGCCGTGGGCCGAGGAGGGGATCAGGCAGATGTTGCGGTGGCTTTCGCCTCGCGAGGCGTGCCAGGCCTTGATGACCAGCAGGCCGGCGTATTCGCCCTGGCTGCCGGCATTGGGCTGCAGGCTGATGCCGGCATAGCCGGTGGCCTGGCAAAGCCACTGGCGCAGTTGCTCGTCCAGTTCTTTGTAGCCCTGCAGTTGGTCGGCAGGCGCGAAAGGGTGCAGATTGGCGAACTCGGGCCAGGTGATGGGGATCATCTCGCTGGTGGCGTTGAGCTTCATGGTGCAACTGCCCAGCGGGATCATGCTGCGGTCCAGGGCCAGGTCCTTGTCGGCCAGGCGGCGCAGGTAGCGCAGCATGCTGGTTTCGCTGTGGTGGCTGTTGAACACCGGGTGCGTCAGGTAGCGGCTGCTGCGGCGCAGTTCGGCCGGGATCAACGGTTCGATGCCTTTCTCGAACGCGGCCATGGCGGGCAGTGCCTGGCCATCAGCGGCAAAGAAGCGCCACAGGTCTTCGATGTGTTCGCGGGTGGTGGTCTCGTCGAGCGAGGCGCTGAGTGTGCCGCCCTCTGACAGGCGCAGGTTCACACCCGCGGCCAGGGCCTTGGCCAGGATGGCCTGGGCTTGTGCGCCGGCAGCAACACTCACGGTGTCGAAGGCACCGCTTTGCTGGATCGAGTGACCCAGCTGCTGCAGGCCGGCGGCCAGCACCGCCGTGTAGGCCGCGATGCGGCTGGCGATGCGCTTGAGGCCGGCGGGGCCGTGGTAGACGGCGTACATGCTGGCCACCACCGCGGGCAGCACCTGCGCGGTGCAGATGTTGGAGGTGGCTTTCTCACGGCGGATGTGCTGCTCGCGGGTCTGCAGGGCCAGGCGGTAGGCTGGTTGGCCGTGGCTGTCGACGCTGACGCCCACCAAGCGGCCGGGCATGGAGCGTTTGAACTCATCGCGGCAGGCCATGAAGGCAGCGTGCGGGCCGCCCGCGCCCATGGGCATGCCGAAGCGCTGGGTGCTGCCGATCACGATGTCGGCGTTCCATTCGCCGGGCGGCGTGAGCACGGTCAGCGCCAGCAGGTCGGCCGCCACGATGAAGGCGGCCTGCTTGGCGTGCACTGCAGCCACGTCGGCACTGAAGTCGCGCAGTTCACCGAAGGTGCCGGGGTATTGGGCCACGGCGGCAAAGTAGTCGCGCTCAGTCAGGGCGGTGGCCCATTCTGCAGCGCTGCGGGCCACGATGACTTCGAAGCCCAGCGGTGCGGCACGGGTCTGGATCACTTCGATGCTTTGCGGGTGGCAGTCGCCGGCCACCACGATGGCGTTGGCTTTGGATTTGACCGAGCGCTTGGCCAGGGTCATGGCCTCGGCGGCAGCCGTGGCTTCGTCCAGCATCGAGGCATTGGCCATGGGCATGGCGGTCAGGTCGCACACCAGGGTCTGGAAGTTGACCAGCGCCTCCATGCGGCCTTGCGAGATTTCGGCCTGGTACGGCGTGTAGGCGGTGTACCAGGCGGGGTTTTCCAGAATGTTGCGCAGGATCACGCCAGGGGTGTGGGTGCCGTAATAGCCCTGGCCGATGTGGCTGCGCAGGATTCTGTTCTTGGATGCCATCGCCTTCAACTCGGCCAGGGCGCCTGCTTCCGTCACGGGGGCGGGCAGGTCCATGGCCGTGCCGCGCGCAATGCTGCGCGGCACGATGCCTTCGATGAGGGCCCGGCGCGAGGCGGCGCCCACGGTGCTCAGCATGTGGGCTTCGTCTTCGGGGCCGATGCCGATGTGGCGGGCCCGGAATTCGGCCGGGTTCTCAAGTTCAGCGAGGGGAAGGGAGGATTGCATCAGCATGGGAAAACTCGGGGTGGGGCGCCTGGGCTCAGGCGTTCTTGGTGAAGTCGGAGTAGGTGGTCTCGTCCATCAGGCCGTTGAGCTGGGCCGGGTTGGACAGCTTGACCTTGAAGAACCAGCCACTGGCCAACGGGTCGCTGTTGGCCAGTGAGGGGTCGTCGCGCAGGGCTTCGTTGACTTCGACGATCTCGCCGTCCACCGGCATGTAGACGTCGGCCGCGGCCTTCACCGACTCGACCACGCCGGCCACGTCGCCGGCCGCAAAGGTCTTGCCGACTTCGGGCAGGTCGACGAACACCACATCACCCAGCGCATCTTGCGCATGGACCGTGATGCCGACCACGGCGGCGTTGCTGTCGGCGGCGTTGATCCACTCGTGCTCTTTGGAAAATTTGACGCTCATGAATTTCTCCTGAAATAGGTGTGTTGCTTGGGAGGCTGGATGCAAATCAGCCCCGGTAGTATCGGTTGGGAACGAAGGGCATGGCAGCAACTTGCATCGCCACGGGCTTGCCGCGCACGATGGCGTTCAGCCGGGTGCCCAGGGCGGCCTGGTCGGCGCGCACATAGGCCATGGCCACGGGTTGGTTGATGCTGGGGCCGAGCAGGCCGCTGCTGACTTCGCCAATGCGCTCGCCCGCCAGGGTCTGCAACTCGGTGTGTTCGCGCACCGGCACCCGGTCCAGGGCCACCAGGCCTACGCGCTTGCGGGTCAGCACGCCAGCAGTGCCCTGCAGATCAGCCAATTGGGCCAGGACCTTGGCGGCACCCGGGAAGCCACCTTCGCGCTCACCACCGGCACGTCGCACCTTCTGGATGGCCCAGGTCAGGCCGGCCTCGACCGGGGTGGTGGTGGTGTCCAGATCGTTGCCATACAGACACAGCCCGGCTTCCAGACGCAGTGAATTGCGGGCGCCCAGGCCGATGGGCTTGACTTCGGGCTGGGCCAGCAGCGTGCGTGCCAGGCTGTCGGCCCGGGCCGCGGGCACGGAGATTTCGAAGCCGTCTTCGCCGGTGTAGCCGCTGCGGGTCACGTAGCAATCGATGCCGCAGATGCTGAAGACGCCGCCGGTCATGAACACCAGTTGCTCCACGCCCGGGGCCAGGCGGCTCAGGGCGGTCACGGCCTGCGGGCCCTGCAGGGCCAGCAAGGCTTGATCGGGCAGGGGAATCACCTGGCAGCGCTGGCCGATGCGGGCCTGGATGTGGGCGATGTCAGCCACCTTGCAGGCGCCGTTCACGATCACGAACAGATCGTCGCCCCGGTTCACGAACATCAGGTCGTCCAGAATGCCGCCCTCCTCATTGAGCAGCAGCCCGTAACGCTGCTTGCCGACGCCCAGGCCGATGACATCGACCGGCATCAGGCTTTCGAAGGCTGCAGCAGCGTCCGGCCCCACCAGTCGCAACTGACCCATGTGCGACACATCGAACAGGCCGGCGGCGCTGCGGGTGTGCAGGTGCTCGGCCATCAGGCCGGCCGGGTACTGCACCGGCATCGAGTAGCCGGCAAAAGGCACCATGCGGGCGCCGAGTTCAAGGTGCAGGGCGTTCAGGGGGGTGGTCAGCAGAGCGGAATCGGTCACGGTCAAGCCTTTGGCAGAGGGGGCACGGCACGCGCAGCCACAACGGCTGCTGCGCAGGGGCCCCGGCTGTCCGCTTTACCTGAGAGATTCACCCGGCGATGCGGGCTTGCTCCTTCGGTGGGCTGCGCCATGCGTTGATGGTGGGCAGCCTCTCTCCAGCTGGGAAACGTCTGTTGCCAGACGGCTGTCAGTCCTTCTGCCTGAGCGTTAGGGCGATGCACCGGTTGTTGCGCTTCGCTTTCGCCTTCGGCGGCCCGATTCGGGATCGGGCTCTCTCCTGACGGGCGGCAGTATAACGTGCGCGCCCAGGCCTGGGGCCGATTATTTGAAACCGAGCACGTGCGGCAGCCAGCTGCTGAGGGCCGGCACGAAGGTGATCACCACCAACACCACGCCGTGCGCCCACAGGAAGGGCATCAGCTCGCGGGTCAGCTCGGACAGCGGCACCTTGGACACGTTCGAGGTCACGAACAGCAAGCCCCCCACGGGCGGTGTGATCATGCCCAGGGTCAGGTTGTAGATCACGATCATGGCGAACTGGATCGGGTCCACGCCGAGCTTCAGGGCCACCGGCGCCAGGATCGGCACCAGCACCATCACGCCGGGCAGCGGTTCGATGAAGATGCCGAACACCAGCAGGAACACGTTCACCACGATCAGAAACATCCAGGGTGACAGGTTCATGCCGATCAGCCAGTCGGCCATCAGCTGGGGCAGGCCCTCGATGGTCAGCAGCCAGGCAAACGAACCCGACAGGCCAATGATGATCAGCACCGAGGCGGTCAACAGCGAGGAGTAGGCCAGGATGTTGGGCACGGCGGACCACTTCAGGGTGCGGTACACATATTTGCCGCAGAACAGCGCGTAGAACACGGCCACGACCGAGGCCTCGGTGGGGGTGAACCAGCCGGCGCGCATGCCGCCCAGGATCAGAATGGGCAGCATCAGTGCCGGCAAGGCCTTCCAGGTGTTGACCAGGATCTCTCTGAGCGGGGGCAGTTGGCCAGCCCCTTTGTAGTTGCGTCTTTTCGAGACATGCCAGTTGACAACGCACATGGCGATCGAAATCAGGATGCCGGGCAGAATGCCCGCCACGAACAGCGCGCCCACCGAGACGCTCTCGTCCTGCAGGGCGTAGACGATCATGGTGATGGATGGCGGGATGATGGGGCCCACGATGGCGGTCGAGGCGGTCAGGGCGGCGGCATACGACTTGTCGTAGCCGGCCTTGTCCATCATGCGGATCAACATCGAGCCCGGGCCGGCCGCATCAGCCAGGGCCGACCCCGAAATGCCCGAGAAAAAGGTGAGCGACACCACATTGGTGTAGCCCAGGCCGCCGCGTTTGTGGCCGACGAACTGGCCGGCAAATTTGAGCAGCACCTCGGTCAGCGAGCCACCGCTCATCAACTCGGCAGCGAGGATGAAGAAGGGCACGGCCATCAGTGGAAAGCTGTCGACGCCGGTGAAGGTTTCCTTCAGCAGCACCAGCAGCGGGTAGCTGTCGGTCAACACCAGGGCGGTGGCGGTGGCCAGGCCCAACGCAAAGGCCACGGGCACGCCGATGGCCAGGTACACGCAGGCCGCAATGATCAGAACAAAACTGGGGTTCATGGGGAAGGCTCTGCGAGGTCAGATAGAGGCGCTGGCCGTGGCATCGAACTGCGCATCGGTGGCGAATTGGCGGTCGGTGATGTAGTGGCGCAGCACCAGCAGGAAATGGATGCACAGCAGCAGCCCGCCCACCGGAATGGCCATGTAGATGTAGCCGAAGGGGATCTGGGTCGCGGCCGTCAACTGGAACATGGCGCGCTGGGTGTATTGCCAGCCGATCCAGGTCATCATCACGAAGAAGGCCATCAACAGGATGGCCACCAGCACGCGGATGGCCTGGCCCACCGGGCGTGGGAAAGCATCTTGCAGGTTCTCGACCGCGATGTGACCCCCGTAGCGCATCACCATGCCCGAGCCGATGAAGGTCAGCCAGATCATCATGTGGCGGGCCACCTCTTCGGCCCATTCGATCGAGGCATTGGTCAGGTAGCGCAAGGCCACGTTGGCAAAGATGATGACCGACATGGCCGCCAGCAGCACGATCAGGGCCCAGCGGTTGGTGGCCACGAAGTAGCGTTCAAAGGTGTTCATGAGGATTCAGCGCGGTGCGCCCAGGGCAGGGGAGAGCGCGCTGCCAGCAAGGCGGCGCGGGGTCCGGCCCGCTTGCAGCTGGGGCAAGCCGGCCGGCAGGGCGATGCTCAGCGCACGTCCTGGATCTTCTTGATGTTGTCGGCGCCAAATTCCTTGGCGTAGCTCACATAGGCGGGCTTGAGGGCTTCGCGGAAGGCGGCACCGTCGACCTTGCGGGTCACGGTCATGCCGTCTTTTTCCAACTGGGCAATGCCGTTGTTCTCGTCGTCGTTGACCTTCTTGCGCTGGGCCACGGCGCCTTTCTTGGCGGCCTCCTGGAACACCTTTTTATCGGCGTCGCTGAGCTTGCTCCAGACACGCTGGGACACCAGCAGCAGGGCGGGCGAGTAGACGTGGCCCGTCAATGAGAGGTGTTTTTGCACCTGGGCGAATTTGGACGACAGAATCACCGGAATGGGGTTTTCCTGCCCGTCGACCGTGCCCTGCTGCAGGGCGCCGAACAGCTCAGGGAAGGCCATGGGCGTCGGCAGGATGCCGAAGGTCTTGTAGCCCTCCATGTGCACCTTGTTCTCCATGGTGCGCATCTTCAGGCCGGCCGCATCGCTGGGCTTGACGATGTCGCGCTTGTTGTTGGTCATGTGGCGGAAGCCGTTTTCCGTCCAGGCCAGGGCGATCAGGCCCTTGGAGGGGAATTTGCTCAGCAGGTCCTGGCCGATCGGGCCGTCCATCACCTTGCGGGCGTGGTCATAGTCGCGGAACAGGAAGGGGATGTCGACGATTTTCACCTCGGGCACAAAGTTGCCGACCGGGCCGGTCGAGGTGTTGACCAGGTCCTGGGTGCCCAACTGCACCGCCTCGATCATCTCGCGCTCTCCCCCCAGGGCAGAGCTGGGGAACTGCTGGCATTTGTAGCGGCCTTGGGTGCCTTTTTCGATCTCGTCGCAGAACACCGTGGAGCCGACACCGTAATGCGAGTCCTTGGTGGTGGCGTAGCCGATCTTCAGCGTGGTGGTCTGGGCGAAGGCGGTGCCGGTGAGGCCGGCGGCCAGCATCATGGACAGGGCGGTGCGGGAAAGGGTCATCTTGTCTCCTTGCTTGTGCTTGTTTCTGTTGCGATTCAAAGTAAATTTGTCATACAACTTTTTCATTATGCGGGGCAGGGACAGACGGCTGAATCCGGGTTTTCGCTAGCTTTGGCGGGCCACCAACGCCTGCGGGTCGTCCAGGTGACTTCCAGCCGCCTTCAAGGGGAGGTGGCAAAGAAAAAGCGCCCACAAGGGGCGCTTTGAAGGGGGGTGAAGGGGGGGAGAGGGGTCTGCCGCGTTGGCAGCCCCCATGCTCACATGCCCGAGTAGTTCGGGCCGCCGCCGCCTTCGGGGGTCACCCAGACGATGTTCTGGGTCGGGTCCTTGATGTCGCAGGTCTTGCAGTGCACGCAGTTCTGGGCGTTGATCTGCAGGCGGTCGCTGTTGTCGTCGTTCTTGACAAACTCGTACACGCCGGCCGGGCAGTAGCGGGCCTCGGGGCCGGCGTACTTGGCCAGGTTCACCTTCACCGGCACAGACGCGTCTTTCAGCGTGAGGTGGGCGGGCTGGTTTTCTGCGTGGTTGGTGTTGCTGATGAAGACACTGGACAGGCGGTCAAATGTCAGTTTGCCATCGGGCTTGGGGTAGTTGATCGGCTGGCACTCGGCGGCCGGCTTCAGGTAGGCATGGTCCGGCTTGGTGCGGCGCAGCGTCCAGGGGATGTGGCCGCGCAGCACGAACTGCTCGAAGCCGTTCATCAACGTGGCGGTGGTCAGACCGTACTTGAACCAGTTCTTGAAGTTGCGGTCCTTGTTCAGCTCGGTGTGCAGCCAGCTGTGCTCGAAAGCCTCAGGGTAGGCCGTCAGCTCGTCGTGCTGGCGGCCGGCCACCACGGCGTCATAGGCCGCTTCGGCGGCCAGCATGCCCGTCTTGATGGCGGCGTGGCTGCCCTTGATGCGACCCACGTTGAGGTAGCCGGCGTTGCAGCCCACCAGCGCGCCGCCCGGGAACACCGTCTTGGGCAGGGCATTGATGCCGCTGGCGTTGATGGCGCGGGCGCCATAGGACAGGCGCTTGGCCGTGACCTCACCCTGGTCGTTTTCGAAGTAGTAACGCACGTTGGGGTGGGTTTTCCAGCGCTGCAGTTCTTCGAACGGGCTCAGGTAAGGGTTGGTGTAGCCCAGTCCGGTGACAAAGCCGAGCGCCACCTTGTTGCCTTCAAGGTGGTACAGGAAGGCGCCACCATAGGTGTCGGACGCCATTGGCCAGCCGGCGGTGTGCATCACGAAACCGGGCTTGTGGCGGGCGGGGTCGATCTCCCACAGCTCTTTGATGCCGATGCCGAAGCTCTGCGGGTCGCGACCCTCGTCGAGCTTGAAGCGGGCAATCAGTTGCTTGCCCAGGTGGCCGCGGGCGCCTTCAGCGAACACGGTGTACTTGGCGTGCAGTTCCATGCCCAACTGGAAGTCGCCGGTGGGTTCGCCTTCCTTGTTGATGCCCATGTTGCCGGTGGCCACGCCCTTGACCGAGCCGTCCTCGTTGTAGAGCACTTCGGCGGCGCTGAAGCCCGGGAAGATTTCCACGCCCAGGGCTTCAGCCTGCTCACCCAGCCACTTGGTGACGGCACCCAGGCTGACGATGTAGTTGCCATGGTTGTGGGCAAACGGAGGCAGCAGGAAGTTGGGCACGCGAAAACCCGATTTCTCGCCCAGAAAGATGTAGGCATCGTCGGTCACCGGCTGGTTCAGCGGGGCGCCGTCGGCCTTCCAGTTCGGCAGCAGTTCGGTCAGGGCCTTGGGGTCCATGATGGCGCCCGACAGGATGTGGGCACCGGGCTCGGAGCCTTTTTCCAGCACCACCACCGACACGTCGGTGCCTTTTTCGGCGGCCAGTTGCTTGAGCCGAATCGCGGTGGCCAGCCCGCCCGGGCCACCCCCAACGACGACGACGTCGTATTCCATGGCCTCTCGCGGGCCGTATTGGGACAGGATTTCTTCGTTGGTCATGGGGCGTCTCGCTGGATAATGATTTGGGTTCGGTGACTCAGTTGTAACCGGCTGCGCGGCATTTTATTCGCAGCATGGCTGAATTAGAACGGTCGTTCGTTTTTTTGTCCTTGTGGAGACACTGTAAATGGCTTTCAGCATCGATTTGTCGGGCCGCGTGGCCTTTGTCACCGGCGCCTCCAGCGGCCTGGGTGCCCAGTTTGCCCGCACGCTGGCCCGGGCCGGTGCTGCGGTGGTGTTGGCCAGCCGCCGCGTCGAGAAGCTCAAGGAGCTGCGTGCCCACATCGAGGGCGAGGGCGGCAGCGCCCATGTGCTGCCCCTGGATGTGACCGATCTGGACAGCATCCGTGCCGCAGTGGCCCATGCCGAGACCGAGGTAGGCTCGATCGACATCCTGGTCAACAACTCGGGGGTCAGCACCACCCAGCGCATCCAGGACGTGGGCGAGGACGATTTCGACTTCATCTTCAACACCAACGTCAAGGGTTCGTTCTTTGTGGCGCAGGAGGTCGGCAAGCGCATGCTGGCCCGTGCCCGCGGGGCGGCGCCCGGCACCTACACCGGCGGGCGCATCATCAACATTGCGTCGATGGCCGGCCTGAAGGTGCTGCCCCAGATCGGCGCCTACTGCATGAGCAAGGCCGCGGTGGTGCAGATGACCAAGGCCATGGCGCTGGAGTGGGGCCGCTTTGGCATCAACGTGAACGCCATCTGCCCCGGCTACATCGACACCGAGATCAACCACCACCATTGGCAGACCGAGCAGGGCCAGAAGCTGGTCAACATGCTGCCACGCAAGCGCATCGGCAAGCCCGAAGACCTGGACGCCTTGCTGGTGATGCTGGCCAGCGATCAGAGCCATTTTGTGAACGGCGCGATCATCGCCGCTGACGACGGCTTTGCGGTCTGAGGGGCGGCGCGGTGCGGATCGAAATCCCTGAGCGCAAGCGCCTGGTCCATGAGATGCGCATCCCCATCCGATGGGGTGACATGGACGCCATGGGCCACGTCAACAACACCAGCTATTTTCGTTACCTCGAAACCCTGCGCATCGACTGGATGCAAGCCATCGGCTGCCCGCCCGCGCCGCAGGGCGAAGGGCCGGTCATCGTCAACGCATTCTGCAATTTCTACCGCCAACTGGAGTACCCGGGCGAGGTGCTGGCGCGCATGTATGTGAGCGACCCGGCCCGCACCACCTTCGAGACCTGGGCCACGCTGGCGCGGGTGGACGAGCCTGATGTGATTTGCGCGGCGGGCGGGGCCACCACCATCTGGGTGGATTTCCCCAAGCAGAAGGCCGTGGCACTGCCCGACTGGATGCGCGCCCACGTGGCGGATTGAGGTCTCAGCGCAGCACGCGGTAACGATCGGCGTTGGCCTGAAGCCAGCGCTCTGCCAGTTGTTGGGCCGAGACGCCCGCGTGCTCTCCTTGGGCAGGCTGGCTGTCGGCCTGATGCGCGGGATGGAAATCGGCCCGGTAATAGCGCAGCAGGGCCGGTACGGAAAGCCGCAACACACCGTGTCGACCCAGCATGAAGTGCAGGGCGCTGCGCCAGGTGCTCAGGCGCCACAGGCTGCCGTCCCGCTTCAGGTTGAGCACGGCCTGGCCCAGGCAGTCCAGGCTGAAGAGGATCAGCACATAGGTGAACCAGCGGCGGCGCCAGGTCAGGTTGCCGCCCAGTGCCTGGTAGAGGTCAAATGCCACGGCGCCATGCTCGGTCTCTTCGGCGGCGTGCCAGCGCCACAAGGTCTGCATGCGGGGCTCGGCACCGGCCAGCAAGGTGTCGTGGCGCAGTGTGAGGTCGGCCAGCACCGCTGTGCAATGCTCATAAGCGCAGGTCACGGCCAGAGGGTGCAGGGCCTTGAGGTGGCGTGCTCGCTCAATGCGCCGCTGCGCCCAGTGCTGCCAGCGATTGACCAGTCCTTGGCGCTCCAACTGCTCGTTGTAGAGGCCATGCACCCGCCGGTGGGTGGCTTCCTGTCCGATGAAGCCCTGGATCGCCTCGCGCAACACGGCATGCTGCGGCCCCTCGGGCAAGGCCTTGAGCGCTTCGCGCACCGAGTCGATGAAGAACTGTTCGCCGACCGGAAAGCTCATCGACAGCGCATTGAAAAACATGCTGCGAAAAGCGTCGCCGCCATGCCAATGGCGCTCAAAGCCGGCGCTCAGGTCGATATCCAGCCTGCGAACGTTCAATGGGCCTGGGGTCGTCATCGCACCCCCCTCAAGCCTTGGCCTTGGGCACGCGCCCCATCAGGTAGAACTCGGGGTTGGGCAGCATGCCGCTGAAACTGGCGATGCGGTTGGACATGCCGAAGAACGCGGTGATGGCCGCGATGTCCCAGATGTCCTCGTCCGAGAACCCGTGCGCGTGCAACGGTGCGAAATCCGCTTCGTCCACTTCGTGCGAGCGTTCGCAGACCTTCATGGCGAAGTCGAGCATGGCGCGCTGACGCGGGCTGATCTCGGCCTTGCGGTAGTTGATGGCCACCTGGTCGGCCACCAGCGGCTTTTTTTCATAAATCCGCAGCAGCGCGCCGTGGGCCACCACGCAGTAAAGGCATTGGTTGGCGGCACTGGTGGCGGTGACGATCATCTCCCGGTCGCCTTTGCTCAGGGAGCCTTCTTCCTTGAGCATCAAGGCATCGTGGTAGGCAAAAAAGGCCCGCCACTCGGCAGGGCGGCGCGCCAACGTCAGAAAAACCTGCGGCACAAACCCGGCTTTGTCCTGCACGGCCAGCATTTTTTCCCGAATATCGTCTGGGACATTGTTCAACTCTGGCGGCTCATAGCGTGAACGGTTCATTTCGGTCTCCATGGTGCTTGTGCTTGCCATCATAGGGTTGCAAAGGGAGGGGCTTTCCTCGATGAAAGCCTTGGGTTGATAAAAACTATTGATTATTTAGAGGCAATTTGTTTTGTTTATTTTGAGTGGCTTTCTACCATTCCTTCATCCAGCTCCCTTTGCATCCTAGGACAACATCATGAGCCAGCCCACCCTGACCACGGCCTCCGGCATTGCGGTCGCAGACAACCAGAACAGCCTCACGGCCGGCCCCCGGGGCCCGATCCTGCTGCAGGACGTTCACCTGATCGAAAAGCTGCAGCATTTCAACCGCGAGCGCATCCCTGAGCGCGTCGTGCATGCCAAGGGCTCGGGGGCGTACGGCACCTTCACGGTGACCCACGACATCACCCGCTACACCAAGGCCAGCCTGTTCAGCACGATCGGCAAGCAGACTGAAACCTTCACCCGTTTCTCGACCGTGGGAGGTGAGCGCGGCAGTGCCGACACCGAGCGCGATCCGCGTGGCTTTGCCACCCGCTTCTACACCGAAGAAGGCAACTGGGATCTCGCGGGCAACAACACGCCCATGTTCTTCATCAAGGACCCGATCAAGTTCCCGGACTTTGTGCACACCCAGAAGCGCGATCCGCAGACCAACCTCAAGTCGCCCACCATGATGTGGGACTTCTGGAGCCAGGCGCCCGAGAGCCTGCACCAGGTCACCATGTTGTTCAGCAACCGGGGCACGCCCGATGGCTACCGCCACATGGACGGCTTTGGCAGCCACACCTTCAGCCTGATCAATGCCGAAGGTGTGCGCGTCTGGGTCAAGTGGCACTTCAAGACCCAGCAAGGCGTCAAGAACCTGTCTGCTGCCGAGGCCGGCCGCCTTGCGGGCGCTGATCCCGACTACGCCCAGCGCGATCTGTTCGAGGCCATTGCCCAGGGCGATTTCCCTCGCTGGAATGTGTTCATCCAGGTGATGACCGACGAACAGCGCCTGGCCTGGGAGGCCCGCACCGGCTGGAACGCGTTTGACCTGACCAAGGTCTGGCCGCACAGCGATTTTCCGCGCCTGCCCGTGGGCGTGCTTGAACTCAACCGCAACCCCGCCAACTACCATGCCGAGGTCGAGCAGGCCGCGTTCAGCCCTGCCAACGTGGTGCCGGGCCTGGGCTACAGCCCCGACAAGATGTTGCAAGGCCGCTTGTTCGCTTACCACGATGCGCAGTTGTACCGGGTGGGTACCAACCACCAGCACCTGCCGGTGAACCGCCCGCGCTGCCCCTTCCACAACCAGCAGCGCGACGGCGCCATGGCCATCGACAACGGAGGCTCGGCGACCCATTACGCCAACGTGGCTGCTGCGGGCACCGCGCCGCAAGGCATGGGCCACGGTGAGCCGGCGTGGGACCTGGTGGCGGCGGCCGCTCGCTACGACGCCCGTGGCAACGAGGACGACTTCACCCAGGCCGGCAATCTGTACCGCCTGCTGTCCGCTGCCGAGAAAGACGACCTGACCAGCAACATTGCCGGTGCCCTGTCCAGCGTGCCGCGCGAGATCCAGGATCGCCAGATCGCGCACTTCAGCCGGGCCGATGCCCAGTACGGTGCCGACGTGGCCCGCAAACTCGGTCGGGGGGCATGATGCGCGCCCGCCTGTGGTTGGGGCTGGCCCTCAATGTCGGGGGTCTGGCGGTGGTGTTGCAGAGCCTGACTTCGCATGGGGTGGGCGCATGAGGGCTCGCACCGCGACGTCCGCGCGCCAGTTTCCCTGGCGTGATGAGTTCTGGCAGGCCCTGCAATCCTGGGCGGCATCGGTGGGGCAGGGCACGGCGGCCTGAAGGTCGGAATTCCTGCTGGGCTGCATGCGAATGACGCAACCCGCCCCCCGATTCAAGTTAAACACCGGTAGCGCAACTGCCGGCGTTATGGCCACCCCGAGGGGTGGCCTTTTTATTTTTAGGGCAGCGCTTCAGCGTGCGCCCAGGTAGTCCAGCTTGCCCAGGGGCACGCCCTGATGGCGCAGCAGGTCGTAGGCCGTGGTCACGTGGAAGAAGAAGTTGGGCAGTGCAAAGCTCAGCAGGTAGTCGATGCCGGTGAAGTGTCGGTCGCCGCTGCGCAGCTTCAACACCACCTCACGGGCTTCCGAGCCATCGATCTGTGCCGGGGCGATGGTCTTCAGGTAGTCCAGCGTCTTGGCGATGCGGGCCTGCAACTCGGCCAGAGTGACTTCGGTGTCCGGGAAGGCCGGGGCTTCCAGACCGGCCAGGCGTGCGGCGCAACCTTTGGCGGTGTCGGCGGCGATGAAGACCTGGCTGGTCAGGGGCAGCATGTCAGGTGCGAGGCGCAACTGGCTGTAGGTGGCGGGGTCGATCCCCTGGGTGGCGGCATGGGCCGCCGCTTTTTCCAGAATGCTGGACAGGGCGCTCAACTGGCGCACAAAAACGGGCACGCTGGCCTGGTACATCGAAATGCTCATGGGGCTTTCCTGGGGGTGTTGCTTGAAAACCGCCATGATCCGCCAAAACCGGTCTTCGTGCCGACCGGTGCCGCATCACCCCGCCAGCAGCCGGTGCACCAGATCGGCGGTGGTGTTGGCCTTGTACTTGCGCATCAGGCGGGCGCGGTAGATCTCGACGGTGCGGTGGCTGATGGCCAGCGAGCGGCCGATCTCCTTGGACGTCAAACCATTCATCAGGTGTGCCGCCACCTCGCGTTCACGGGCCGTCAATTCGGCCTTGACCGGGCGGCGTGAGCTCAGGTCTTCAAAGGTCCAGATGCCGGCTTCATGCGGGTTGTCCCGATTCAGGGCCCGGCCGGTGACGTGGCACCAGAAGGTCTCGCCCTTGAATCGACCATCGACCCGCTTCATGACCCGGTCGTCTGAATAATGCCCATGGACATTCAAAATGGGGGCGATGCGCTCGCCGGTGCGTTCGTATTCGTCAGCACTCGGGTACAGCACCCTGAAAGACTGGCCCACCAACTGGTCCCGCGTGGTGCCGAACATCTCGCACACATGGAGGTTGCAGTCCACGATGGCGCGGTGGCGCGACAACACCAGGCCCACGGGGGCGAGGTCGAAAGCCAGGCGGTAGTCGAGTTCGATCAAGGGCGTCCTACAGAGTCTTGCTTACGAGCTTCTACGTATCCAAATAAGTAGTATCTTCTGCATTCTAAGTTCCACCTGCACGCATCTTCAGGAGACATTTGTGAACAAACTTTTTCCCTCCGCCACCGAAGCGCTCAAGGGCGTCGTCAGTGACGGGCAATTGCTGGCCGTCGGCGGTTTCGGCCTCTGCGGCATCCCCGAGGCCCTGATCGACGCCTTGCGCGACACCGGTGCCAAGAACCTCACCGTGATCTCAAACAATGCCGGCGTTGACGGCTTTGGCCTGGGCAAGCTGCTCGAAACCCGCCAGATCAAGAAAATGATCTCCAGCTACGTGGGCGAAAACAAGGAGTTCGAGCGCCAATACCTGGCTGGCGAACTTGAGTTGGAGTTCACGCCCCAGGGCACGCTGGCCGAAAAGCTGCGCGCTGGTGGTGCCGGCATCCCGGCCTTCTTCACCAAGACCGGCGTGGGCACCGTGGTAGCCGACGGCAAGGAACTGCGTGAATTCGATGGCGAAACCTATGTGATGGAGCGCTCGCTGGTGCCCGATGTGGCCCTGGTGAAAGCCGACGTGGCCGACAAGGCCGGCAACCTGCGTTTCCGCTACACCGCGCGCAACTTCAACCCCGCCGTGGCCATGGCCGGCAAGCTGTGCATCGTCGAGGTCGAGAAGATCGTCGAAGTGGGCGAGATCGCCCCCGATGACGTGCACCTGCCCGGCATCTATGTGCACCGCCTGGTGCTCAACGCCCAGCCCGAGAAGCGCATCGAGAAACGCACCATCACCGAAAAGGCAGGAGTCTGAACATGCCCTGGAATCAAGACCAAATGGCGGCCCGTGCCGCGCACGAACTGCAAGACGGCTTCTACGTCAACCTGGGCATCGGCATCCCCACCCTGGTGGCCAACCATGTGCCGTCCACCATCGAGGTGTGGCTGCAGTCCGAGAACGGCATGCTGGGCATCGGCCCCTTCCCGACCGAAGACGAGGTCGACGCCGACCTGATCAACGCCGGCAAGCAGACGGTCACCACCATCAAGGGCTCGTCGATCTTCGGCAGCCATGACAGCTTTGCGATGATCCGTGGCGGCAAGATCAACCTGTCCATCCTGGGCGCCATGCAGGTCAGCGAAAAAGGCGATCTGGCCAACTGGATGATCCCCGGCAAGATGGTCAAGGGCATGGGCGGCGCCATGGACCTGGTGGCGGGCGTCAAGCGCGTGATCGTGCTGATGGAGCACGTGGCCAAGAAGAAGGACGGCACCGAAGACCTGAAGATCTTGCCGCAATGCACCCTGCCTTTGACTGGCGTGGGCGTGGTGGACCGCATCATCACCGATCTGGCCGTGATGGACGTTACCCCCGAAGGCCTCAAGGTGGTGGAACTGGCCCCCGGCGTGACCCGCGAGTTGCTGCAATCCAAGACCGGCGTCACGCTGATCTGATCGCGGCCTGAATCCGCCAGCACCTGCTGACCGCCCCGAGTGTTTCGAGGGGCGGTCGCCCTGAAGACGAGCCTGGCCTCGTCTTTTTTTCGTGCCACGCCAGCACCCTGGGGGGCAGATGGGCAGAATCGGGCCCATGGAACATGAGCACAGGATGGCCTTCGACGTCACGCGGGCCCCGCCCGGCCCGGTGGTGCTGGTGCTGGCCTCGGGCCGCGGCGAGCGTTTTCGCGCCTCGGGTGGGCTGACGCACAAGCTGCAGGCCGACCTGGGCGGGCGCACGGTGCTGCAGCGCACCCTGGACGCGGTGCGCGCCAGCGGGCTGCCCTGGCATCTGGAGGACCGGGGTCACCCCGGCATGGGCGACAGCATCGCGGCGGCCGTGCAGGCCACGGCCCAGGCGGCGGGCTGGCTGATCCTGCCCGGTGATCTGCCCCTGGTGCGACCTGAGAGCCTGCAATCCGTGGCCCGGGCCTTGTCGACCTGGCCGGTGGTCCTGCCACGCCATGGGGGTGAAAAAGGGCATCCGGTGGGGTTTGGCCCGGCCTGTCGCGACGGCTTGCTGGCCTTGTCGGGCGATGTGGGGGCGGCCTCGGTGCTGCGCCAGTGGCTGGCCCTGGGGCAGGTGCTCACGCTGGATCTGGACGACGCCGGCATCGTGACCGACATCGACACCCTGGATGACCTGGCTCGCGCGGCCTGCCGGCTGTCCAGGTAGGGGCCTGTCGACAGGCCCCTATTCGGTGCTGTGGGGGGCCAGGCGCAGCAGGCGGGCCAGGCTGCGGTCATGGATGCCCAGCTTCAGCAGCCCCTCGTGCGTCTGGCGCACGTAATCCAGGGTGGTGCCGAATTTGCCGCAGGACTGGCTGAAGATGCGCCGGTAATCGGCCTCGCTGAGGTTCCCGGTGTGGCTGGGGCTGCGTCGCGACAACGTGAAGGCCAGCGCCGACACGGTGCCCGTCGGGGTTTGGCAGCGCAGCCAGCGCGGGTCGTAGACGCCGGTCATCATTTCGCGGTGCCACAGCCGCACCAGGGCCGACTCGGCCTCGTGGCGTGGAATGCGGAACACCGCACCCTGGCAGCTACCGCCCGACAGCATGCCGAACACCAGGCCCGGGCACTCTGGTGTACCCCGATTGATGCGGCTCCACATCTTGAGGGCGCGGTGCCAGCCGTGCACACGCGCCGGCCGCTGCTCGTCAAACGCAAATTCGGGGCGCCAGATCAGCGATCCGTAGGCAAAAACCCACAAATCGTGTTGCCCGCCCCATTGGCGTCGGGTGTGCTCCAGCATGGGACCAGGGTCGCGCAAGGCGGTCATGCCTGCCGGGGTGAATTCACTCATGGCTGCTTCGAAATCCAGGGCACTGGGGTCGGAATGAAGGTGGTATTTTGCGCCCGCTCGGCCGGCTGGTCAGCCGGTGTGTGGTTTTTGGAACGAGCCTGCCGACATTCCCATCGATTTGAAAGCGCGAAAAGCGTTGAATTCATCGTTGGCGACAGCAATTAACCAGATTGTTCGATTCAATATGATATTTTCGAGCACTGATCTCAAAAAGGATCTCATGGAGTCTTGGAGCAATGAAGCGCTGGATGCCCTGCGGTACGCGGGCGATCCACTGGCGGACGCCACGGTGGCCCGGCTGATGCACGATTGGGTGTCCCCCCCGGCCGGGCCGACTCTGGAGCAGTTGCAGCAGCTCAATCAGGTGCCTCTGGAGCGCCTGAATGCGGCCACGCGCCTGCTGCAACAGATGCCGGTCAATGGTGGCCTGGCCGATTGGCGACCGCTGCCGCCCCCGGCCTATCCCGATCTGGCCGACGTGCTGGTCGACTATGTGCGGCAGGCCCTGCAGGACTATGACTGGGCGCCGGACCCCCTGGTCAACCAGGCCGAGCAGGTCTTTGCCGAACTGGGCGTGTTGTCCTGTCTGATTCAATTCTGTGCAAGCCTGCCCGAATGCTATGTGGTGCCCGATTTGTCGGACGTCCTGCATGTGGCGGGCCAGCTGGAGCAGCACACCGACCACCGCATCCGCGCCACCGCCGCCATGATCTTTCCGGTCATGTTGCCGGGGGGGCTGACCTCGGCCAGCGGGCGCGGGGTGGGGCAGATCCTCAAGGTGCGTCTGATCCACGCCACCATCCGCCACCTGATCCTGCGCGGGGAACCTCAAGCGGTGCTCGCCTCGGTGCGCAGGGCCGCTGGTACCCCCCAAGGCATGGTGCCACCCCTGTCGTCGGCCACGCCAGTGCAGGGTCTGCAGGCCAGCCTGTTGTCCCATGGCTGGGATCTTCAACAGCACGGCATGCCCTGCAACCAGGAGGAGCTGGGCTACACCTTGCTGACCTTCAGCTACGTCTTTCTGCGCAGCCTGCGTCGCCTGGGGCTCGGGCTCTTGCCCGAGCAGGAGACCGCCTACCTGCATTGCTGGAACCGGGCCGCGCGTCTGCTGGGCGTGAGCGATGCCATGCTGGCCAGCCGCTACGACAGCGCGGCCGAGTTGTTCGCCCTGATCCAGCAACGGGCGCGGGCGGGCCGCCCCTTGCCAGACGTGCGCCCCCTGCTGGGTCAAGCACTGGTGGCCAACCTCGAAAGTGTGGTTCCCTTGCGCCTGCTCAAGCCGGTGGGCCCTTTGATGATCCAACATCTGTGCGGTCAGGAGGTGGCGAGCGAGATCGGCGTGAGCACCCCGGCGGGTGGTTTGAGCGTGTTGATCTTCAATTTGGGCATGGCGCTCACGCGGGGGCTGGATGCCCTTGTGCGCGTGTTCGTGCCCGGGTTTTCGCTGGCGCGCTTCTTCACCCGTCTGATTGGGCAGCAGTATGTGTGGGCTTTTCTGCTCAGTCAGACACGGCCTCTGGTGTTGCCCACCGAGTTGCTGGGCGAGGTCCATGCCACCCTGAACACCTGGTCGGTCGACCCCAAAGCCCCGCGTTGGCTCAATGCGATCGAACGGTGGGTTCATGGCCCCCGATTGGCCAGCGCGTCCGGTACCACCCAACCATGAAGGTCTTGTTGGCCCGGCCGTCTGTTTTTTGGCTGTCGCCATGTGCTTGAGACGGCCCGTGTCGCGTCCACCAGGAGTTCGTTAGATGTTGTGCATTGCCTGTCACGGCGTGTTGGCCGATGGAGATCCGCAGTGCGCTGGCTGTGGACAGGATCAGCGCATGCGCTGTTCAACCTGCGGCACGCCGGCGGCTGCGACCCATCGGTTCTGTGCCTCGTGCGGTGCCCGACTGAGTTTTCAACTGCAAGGTCAGTCTGACGGAGCGCTGAAAGACTCGGCCGAGAAGCGCCACCTGACCGTGTTGTTCTGTGACCTGGTCGACTCGACGGCCCTGTCTGGGGTGGTCGACGCGGAAGACCTGCGCGAAATCATCCAGGCCTACCAGGCGATTGCGGCCGACATCATCCGCCAGTACGACGGTTACATCGCCCAGTACCTGGGCGATGGTCTGCTGGTGTACTTTGGCTATCCGCGGGCGCACGAGGATTCACCGACACGCGCCTTGCGCGCGGCCGAGGGCATCATCTCCGCGCTGCCCCGCCTGAGTGCCCGCCTGCGCCACATCACCACGCTGGATCTGCAGGTGCGCATCGGCATTCACACCGGCATGGTGGTGGTCGGGCAGGTCGGGGCAGGGGCCCGGCATGAGCGCCTGGCCATCGGCGAAACCCCCAACATCGCAGCCCGCCTGCAGGCCGTGGCCCAAGGCAATGAAGTGGTGGTGTCGGGCAGCACCCATCAGGCCATCCGCGATGCCTTGCCCTGGCAGGCGCTGGGCGAGCTCCACTTGCGCGGGGTGGCCCATCCGGTGGAGGCCTGGCGCCTGTGCCGGCTTGGCGAGTCCGGCACGGTGGGCGGGCCCGGCCCGGCACGGCGTCAGATCGGGCGTGACGGCGAGTTGGGTCAGCTCTTGCAGGACTGGCAACAGGCACTGCTTGGCCAGCCGCGGATGGTTCTCATCGAGGGCGAGCCCGGGATTGGCAAGTCGCACCTGCTGGCCCAGTTGAGGCAGAAGGCCCGGGGCGACGGCGCCCTGTCGCTGGTGTTGCGCTGCTCGCCGTACCACGCGGCCAGCGAATGGTTTCCAGTGATTGAAGGCATGGAGCGCCTGGCCCAGTTCCAGCCCCAGGACGACGCCCACGAGCGCTACCGCAAGCTGCAGGCCTGCCTGCCCCCCGGCATGGCCGAGCATGAGCAAGACGTTCTGTTGCTGGCCCGGCTGCTCCGGGCGTCTCCCGACGGCCCAGCCGTTGCCTTGAACCTGGCGCCCGCATTGGCCAAGAAGCGCACCGAAGCCGCCGTGCTGCGCTGGTTGAGTCTGGTGGTGCGGCAGCATCCCATGATGCTGGCAATCGAGGACCTGCACTGGGCCGACCCTTCCACCCTGGCGCTCGTCGGATCCCTGGCCGAGCAGATGGCCTCGCAGCGCCTGCTGCTGGTGCTGACCCAGCGCGCTGGCGACAGTGCCCGCTGGGCCCCGACGCCGAGCACCCGACACCTGGTGCTGGACCGCTTGCCCAGCGAGGCGGCCGAAGCCCTGCTGCTGCACTGCATGGGCGGCAAACGCCTGCCCGCCGTGGTGGTAGCCCGGATCATCGAAAACACCGATGGCGTGCCTCTGTTCATCGAGGAGTTCACCCGCACCGTGCTGGAGTCCGATGTGCTGCAAGAGACCCCGGGCGGCTTCGAGTTGCGTGTGGCCCTGCCGGTGGCGCTGATCCCGGACAACCTGCGTGACTCGCTGGCCGCGCGTCTGGACCGGCTCGATGCCGGCCGCGCTGTGGCGCGCCGCGCCTCGGTGATCGGCCGGCGCTTCCGGCGCAGTCTGCTGGCCGCGCTGTGCGGTGCCGACGAGGCGCTGGTCCAGCAAGGGTTGCAGGAGCTGCTGGCGGCAGGCCTGGTGTTCGCCCTGGAGGGCAGCGACCAGGATTTCGAGTTCAAACACGCGCTGGTTCAGGCCGCCGCCTACGACTCGATGCTGCGGCGCGACCGGCTCATGCTGCATGGACTGCTGGCGGGCGAGCTGCTGCGGCGCGACCCCGGCCTGATGCAGCGCCAGCCCGAGCTGCTGGCCCATCACCACAGCGAAGCCCATCAATGGTCCAAAGCCGTGCAACTGTGGTTGCGCGCCGGGCAGATGGCCCTGGCCCGCTCGGCCAACCACGAGGCGGTGCTGCACCTGCGCGCCGGTCTGGCGCTGGTGGGCCATCTCACGCCAGAAGAGGGGGCTCAGCTCGAACTCAGCCTGTTGAGCACGCTGGCCCCAGCCATCAAGGTCACGCGGGGCTTCACCGCACCCGAGCTGGAAACCTTGTATGCCCGGGTCGAAGCCCTGTGCCAGGTCATGCCGGATCGGCCTGAGATCTTCGTGGCCCTGAATGGCGTCTGGGGGTATCGGCAGGTCAAGGGGCAGCAGGCCGGCCTGGTGCAACTGGCGGAGCAGAACCTGGCCTTTGTGCAACGTGCCGGGGCCCCCACCATGCTGGCCCAGGCCACTTTCTCGGTGGGGGTGTCCCTGCTGTGGACCGGCGATTTCCGGGGTGCCAACGAAACCTTTTTGCGCGCGGTCGAGGTCTACGACCCCGTGCGCGATGCCGAGACCTGTCGCATCTATGGCTCCGACCCGCGCGTGGCCGCCGAATGCTACCGGTCCTATGCCTTGTGGGCGCTGGGCCTCACCGATCAGGCCCAGGCAGCCATCGAGCGAGCCGGGCGCTGGTCGAGTGCGCTGAACCATCCCTTCAGCCAGGCCTGGACCCTGGCCTTCCGCAGCGCCTACAACGTGATGGTTCATGAGCCTGAACGCCTTTTGCAGGAGATCGACCAGCACATCGCCTATTGCCGCGAGGTCGGCCATGTGTTCTGGCTGGCCACCACCACCGCCAGCCGAGGCTGGGCCCTGGCCATGAGCGGCCGCCTGACCGAGGGCATCGAGGCCCTGCGCGCAGCGCTGGCCTTCCAGGGCTCGATTGGCGTCGGCGTCATCCAGCCGCAGTGGCGATGCAAGCTGGCCGAGGCCCTGATGCTGAATGGCCAGTACCAGGATGCCTCCGATGAGATCGAGTCGGCGCTCAAGGCCTGCGAGGCCAACGAGGATTTCTTCTGCCGCATCGAGATCCTGCGCGTTCGGGGCGAGATCGAATGGCGCCGCCACCCTCAAGAGCCCGAACTGGGCTTGGGCCATCTGCGTGCCGGCCTGGAGCTGGCGCTGCGCCTGCACCAGCTGCCCTGGGGGCTGCGCATCGCCACGCAGTTGTGGCGGGCCGCGCAGGCCGGGGGCCCGCCGGCGCCCTGGTTGCCCGAGCTGCTGGCCCAGGTGACCGAAGGTCAGGATACCTGGGTCGTGCGCGAGGCGCGCGCGGCCCTGGCGGCCAGCACCTGCCCGCTCAGCACAGATCCTGCCCTGTAACCCCTTCGTACAGCGGGCGGCCCAGCACGGCGTTGCCAGCCTGCAGCCCGGCCATGGCGGCCGCCTCCACGCAGCCGGCGTTGAAGCCGTTGTCGATCCAGTCGCCCGTGATCACCAGGTTGTCAAAGCCGGTTTCATTGGCCTTGATGCGCGCCGAGGCGCTGCCCGCCACCGACATCACGTAGCGCTCCGAGGGATCGACGTTGGCACGCTGGTAGACCTCGACCACGGCGTCGGCGGGCAGGGCGCCCGCACCGTTCACGGCCTGGGGCCACAGCAGGCGCACGTGCTCGCGGGTCAGCACCTCGGTGGCGGCCTTGACCTTGTCCAGTGCCCGGTGGGGTGTGGCCGCGTCTTGCGGGTCCAGTGGGGGCTCATCCAGTGCGCCGCAGAAGTAGGCGACGTTGCGCGGGGCCTGACCTTCGGGCCAGATCTCCATGGGCAGCAGGTGGCTCATGTCGGCCCAGCTGTCCAGCGGCTCGATGAAGGAGTCGACGATCGGCGGCGGGGCGGTCCAGCCCAGTTCGGCCAGAGGGGGGCGAAGCCAGAACTGCACGCCCTGGGTGCACACGGTCTTGACCCGGTCGACCATGGTCTGCCAACGCGGCTCGGCCCGGCACAGCTCGTCGCACAGCAGGGGCACGCTGCCCAGTGAGATGCCGAACACCACGGTGTCAAAGTCACGCCCGCGTTGCAGCTCGAACTCGGCTGCGTTGTCCCAGCGGAACCACAGCGACTCCAGGTCCAGGCCCTGTTCGGTCGCGGCCTGGCGCAAGGCCTCGCCCTGGCTCAGTTGGCTGTAGTCGGGCTCGGCCGGCCAGCAGTCCAGGCCTTTCACGTTCACCAGCGGTTGGTAAGGGCTGGGGGTGTCGACCTGGCGGGCCATGCCGATGCGTTCGATGGCGCGGCCGTCCTCCGACAGGCTCAGGCGCTGAACTTTGTGGAAAAAGCGGAACTGCACCCCGCGCTGGGCCAGGGCCTTGTACAGCGGGGTGAAGATGGTGTCACCCATGCCGGCACGCATCTTCCAGAAGATCGCACCGTTGTAGGTGCAGCACATGCGGAACAGGGTGCGCACCGTGGGGGCCGTGGCGTAGTTGGCGCTGCGTTCGGTGTCCTGACTGTCCCCTTGGTCGAAGGCGAACACAAAGTCGTAGAACAGTCGCAGCAAGGGGTTGACACGGGTGTCCAGGGTGGCGGGCATGGCCCCGTGGCGCCGCAGCCAGACCCGGATCTCCTCGTCCAGCTCGCCCAGCGGCCGGCCTTCCAGCACCTGGTCGATCAGCAGGCCCCGCAACACCGACACCACCAGATCGACCATCAGCAGATGGCGCAGGGCGGCCAGGTCGTCCGGGTCCAGTCGTTCGTACTCATGGGCCACCCAGGTCTGCAGGTGCCCGAGCAGGCTTTCGATCAGTTCGCGCTCGCGCGCCTGGTGTGCCTTGGGGTCTTTGGCCAGGCGGGCCAGCAATTGCTGCAGCAGCACCAGGGCACCCAAGCCAGCGCTGACGGCCACCTCTTCCACTGTCAGGGCCAGCTCCTCGGCCTGCTCCTTGATCCAGCCGATCAGGCCATGGTGATGGATCGGGTGCTCGTTGCGGTACACCCGCGCATGCACCGACTGGCCGGCCTGCCCCAGCAGCAACTGCACCAATTCGGACAGGTAGGACCACAGTGAGGGCAGGGCACCACCTTGCCAGGGCCGTTGGCCGTTGGTGGGCATCTGCATCATCCAGGGCGTGGGGTCGCCGTCGAAGGCTTCGTAAGCCCCCACATAGCTGTGCGGCTCGAAAGCATCCTCGCACCGCAGGAACACGCCCTTGGCGATGCGCGGCGGGGTGTGGCCCACAGCCACGGGTTCGGCGTCGGGGTTCAGCTCGGTCAACGCCTGCTGCATCATGCGAAACGCGTTGTGGTAGAAGCCCAGCCAGATGTGCAGCCCGTGTTCCTCGATGCGCCAATGCGGGGCGCGTCGCCCGCTGGCCCCCTTGCCGCCCAGCCGCCAACCCATCTGGTACACCGTGACCTCGTAACGGTCCTGCCAGCCCGGTTCGCTGGTGATCTGGAAGGCGCTGGTCATGGCGCCGACGCCACCTCCCAGAATCGCGATCTTCTGCTTGCCTGAAGCGTTCTGCGCTTTGTTCATGGAGCGTTCTTAATTGTTAATAATGATCATTTTTCCGATCAGCGGCGAGTATCCGGGGACGTTCTGTATGGGGTCAAGTCGTTTTTTGAGGCAGGGCCAGCCTCTGCAGGCCCTGCCGCATGGCATGGGAAATGCATGATCCGGGGCAGGGCAGCGGGCCGTCCGGGCCCGTGCCTTCTGTGTTCCTCTGTCCCCTGGGCCTCCACCTGATGACCTCTGATTCCCCTCTGACAGCCCCTGCTGCTGCCGCTGACCTCTTGCCCACTGAAGTGCCCCTGGATGAGCGCGACGGCCGCTACCTGCGTCAGGCCATTGGTCTGGCCGACCTGGGGCGCTCGCGCGGCAACCGGCCTTTTGGTGCGGTGCTGGTGTCGCCTGAAGGCGAGGTCATGGGCGAAGCCTGGTGCAATACCACCGAAACAGGCGACTGCACCGGGCATGCCGAAACCAGCCTGGTGCGCGCGGTCAGCCCGCGTTACACCCGCGAGGTACTGGCCCAGGCCACCCTGTATTCCTCGGGCGAGCCCTGCGTGATGTGTGCCGGGGCCATCTATTGGTCCAACATCCGGCGCGTGGTGTACGGCATTGACGCCTGGCGTCTGCGTGCCTTCCGGGGCGAACGCCTGGACCAGCGCGATGCCGAGTTGTCATGCCGCGATGTGTTCGAGGCCTCGCCCTATGCCATCGAATGCATCGGCCCAGCGCTGATCGACGAAGCCAGCCGCTCGCACGTCGGCGCCTGGAAGGCTTGACGGGCCTCGCATGAACGCCCAGCCCAAGGCCCTGGACGACACCGGCCCTCAGACCCGACAGCGGCTGGGCCGTGAGCGCACGTTGGCCCTGATCCGCGAGGCGGCGATTGCCGAGTTCAGCCTGCACGGCTTCAAGGGCGCGTCGACCCAGGCGATTGCCGAGCGGGCCGGCCTGACCAAGCCCCAGTTGCACTACTACATCCGGGGCAAAGACGAGTTGTACGAAGAGCTGCTGGGCTCGGTGCTGGCCGGCTGGAGCAACGCCTTCGTGTTTGACGGCAATGCCGACGAGCCGCGCGAGGTGCTGCGGGAGTACGTGCGCCGCAAGCTGGACTACGCGCTGGACAACCCCGGCCTGTCGCGCATCTTCACCAGCGAGGTGCTGGCCGGCGGACGCAAGCTGGGGCGCTACTGGCCGGTAGCACGCCAGTCCACTGACGACAAGGTGGCCGTCATCGAACGCTGGATGTCCCGGGGGCTGATCCGCCCCCTCAACCCACGCGTGCTGCTGATGCAGATCTGGGGCATGACCCAGCATTACGCCGACTACGGCGTGCAGGTGCGGGTGATGCTCGGGCTGGCGCCCGATGCACCGATCGAACGCGAGCCCATCGTGCATGAACTCACCAATTTCGTGCTGCTGGGCTGCGGACTGCCCGCGGATGACGCAGCGGTGCATCGCCCTGGGGCATCCGGGCCTGCTTGACCCGGGTCATGCCCGCTGCCACCTCGAATCCAGCCTGGCACAGGCTTTGCAAGTGATTTGACCGATTGATCAAATCAAACGGTCAACTTTCAGCCGATGGGGTCTTGCTGGGGTTGATGCCTTCGCCACGAAAGGGGAGAAGTCGATGCGGATTCTGGTGATTTATGCCCACCCGGTGGAGACCAGCTTCAATGCGGCGCTGCACCGCCAGGTGCTGGAAAGCCTGCGGCAGGCGGGCCATGAGGTCGATGACTGCGATCTGTACGCGGAAGAGTTCAATCCGGTGATGTCGCGCGAAGAGCGGCTGGGCTACCACGAGGTGCCGCACAACCAACGCCCGGTGCAACGCTATGTAGACCGCCTGATGTGGGCCGAGGCCCTGGTGTTCTGCTTTCCGACCTGGTGCTTCGGCTTGCCGGCCATCCTCAAGGGCTTTTTTGACCGGGTGCTCATGCCCGGCGTGGCGTTCGACATCAGCGACCCGCAGAACGTCAAGCCCTCGCTCACCCACATCCGGCACATCTCGGCCGTGGTCACCTATGGCCGCCCGCGCTGGACGGCGCTGCTGATGGGCGACCCGCCGCGCAAGGTGATCTCTCGCTACCTGCGCCTGCTCACTGGAGGTGGGGCCAAGGTCAGCTACCACGCCCACTACCACATGAATGTGGCCACCCCGAAGACGCTGGAGGCCTTCAAGGCCCGTGTCGGCCAGGCCATGAGGCGCTTCGCATGAATCTCTCCGATCTGAATCCATCCGTCCCGATGGCCGCTGTGGGCCAGGGCGATGCACTGCCGGCCCTGGGCGGAGCGCGCCTGCCGGCCTGGGCGTTGCCGGCCGACTGGCCGCGCAGCCAGGGCCTGCCCGCGCTGGCCGATGTGCTGCTGGAGGGCGGGCGCATCAGCGCTGTTCGCCCCCAAGGCAGTGGGCCTTTGCCCCCAGGCGCCTGGGCCCTGGGCGGCGCGCCCGTGTTGCCGGGGCTGGTGGATGCCCACACCCACCTCGACAAGGCCTTCACCCTGTCGCGCATGGGGCAAGTCCAGCCCGGTCTGTTGGGCGCCATCGAGGCCATGATGGCCGACCGCGCCCACTGGAGCGTCGAGGACGTGCGCCAGCGCGCCAGCCAGGGCCTGCAATGGGCCCATGCCGCCGGGGTGGTGCACCTGCGCACCCACTGCGACTGGTGGGAGCCCGAGGTCACGCCCGTGGCCTGGCCCGTGTTGCGCGAACTGGCCGAAGACTGGCGCGGCCGGCTGCAGCTTGACCGCGTCAGCCTGATCCCGCTGCACCTGTTTGCCGAACTCGACACCGCGCTCTCGCTGGCGGCCCGGGTGGCGGCCTCTGGGCCCGGGGCCTGCCTCGGAGGGTTTGTGCACAGCACCAACTGGAACCCGCAGGCCCTGCGCCACCTGCTGATGGCGGCCCGCCAGCACGATCTGGATGTGGACCTGCATGTGGACGAAGAATTGCACGCCGAGGCTCAGGGGCTGGCCCACGTCGCCGAGCTGGTGCCGGCCCTGGGCCTGCAAGGCCGGGTGGTGTGCGGCCACACCTGTGCCCTGGCCGCCATGCCCGAGGAGCGGGCGCTGCCCATCCTCGACGCGGTGGCCCGCGCCGGCCTGACCCTGGTCACCCTGCCCATCACCAATCTGTTGCTGCAGGACGCCGTCACCGGGCGCACGCCGCGCCAGCGCGGGCTGACGCTGGTGAAAGAGGCGAGGGCGCGCGGCATCCCGCTGCTGCTGGCCAGCGACAACGTGCAAGACCCGTTCTGTCCGCTGGGCAGCTTCGACCCGCTGGAGGCCTTTGCCACCGGCGTGGCCATGGGCCAATGGGCCCAGGCGTCCCAGGCCTTCGACGACTGGACCGACACCTTGTGCCGCCGCGACTGGCTGGCGCGCGCCGGCTCAGCCCGCCCCTGGGGCGTGGGCAGCCCGGCTGACCTGCTGATCTTTCCCGAGGCCAACGCCTGGGGCTTTCCCTCGCGCACAGCCCGGCGGGTGGTGCTGCGCGAAGGCCGGCGCCTGGCTGCGCCCCACCCACTGCAAGAGGTCGCACCATGAGCCCGCAAGCCACCATCGCCCAACCCCTGGCCCGCTATGCCGCCTGGCGCCGTGCCGGTGATTTCATCTTCCTGTCGGGGGTGATTGCGGTCGAGCCGGCAGAACAGAAGATCGTGCGCGGCTTTGCCGACATCCCGGACGAGGCGGCCGAACTCATCGGCCGCACCGGTGAGTTCTCCAGCGATTACAAGGACGGCCCTATCCTGGCCCAGAGTTGGTTTGTGCTCGACCGCATCCGCCTGACCGTCGAGGCTGCGGGCGGCCAGATGAGCGATGTGTTCAAGCTGGTCCAGTACTTCAAGTGCCTGGACGACTTTCCGCGCTACAGCCGCGTGCGCCGGCTGTTTTTCCCGGGCGAGCCGCCGGCCTCCACCGTGGTCGAGGTCAGCGGCATGTTGCCCAGCCCCGACATCGTGATCGAGGTCGAGGCCACGGCCTACCTGCCACTTCGCTGAACCGAAGCGTCGAACCCAAGGACTGCCCATGCTGCACGGCTACAACCCGCCCCAACGCTACCTGCCTTACCTGAGCTGGCGCCAGATCGCCGACCTGCCCGACCCGGCCAACACGGTCATCGTGTTGCCCACCGGCGCCACCGAGCAGCACGGGCCGCACCTGCCGTGTGCCGTGGATTCGGTGATTGCCGCCGGCGTGGTGGGCCACGCACTGGCCCGCCTGAGCCCCTCGGTGCCAGCCTACGCCATGGCCCCCATCACCTACGGCAAGAGCGAAGAGCACCTGCACTTTCCCGGCACCATGACCTTGAGTGGCGAGACCCTGCTGGCCACCATGAACGAGGTGGGCGAATCGGTGTACCGGGCCGGCTTTCGCAAGCTCCTGATCGTCAATGGCCACGGCGGCCAGCCCCAGGTGATGGAGATGGCGGCTCGCGAGCTGCGCCTGCGCCACGGCGACTTCATCGTGGTGCCCAGCTTCACCTGGCGCGTGCCCCATGTGGCGGGACGCTACCTGTCGGAGCGCGAGAAGAAGTTGGCCATGCATGCCGGCCATGCCGAAACCGCACTCATGCTGGCCCTGGCCCCCGACACCGTGGACATGTCGCTGGCCGTGAGCAACTACCCGCCCGAGTTTCCCTCGCGCCTGCTGTCGCCCGATGGCCGACCCGCCTGCGCCTGGAGCGCACGCGACTTCGGCCCCAGCGGGGTCATCGGTGACCCCTTGCCGGCCACGGCCGAGCAGGGCCAGGCCATCCTCGACTCACTGGCCGAGAGCTGGGCCCAGGCGATCACCGAACTGCACGAACTGAACTGGGCGCCGCGTGCCGAGGCCACCTGGGGCCGGGCCCACCACAGCGGACACATCGAGGCCTGAGGCCCTAGCCCTGCATCGCCACTGTCTTTTCACCCCCTGTCTCAACCCCCACTGGAGCTATGCCATGACCTTCTCTGCCGTGCCGTCCACTCTTCGCCGCCCCCTGCGCCCGCTGGCCCTGGCCAGCCTGGCCCTTGCCCTGGGCACCGGTGTCGCGCGGGCCGACGAGCCCTTTGTGTACATGACCAACTGGTATGCCCAGGCCGAGCATGGCGGCTTCTACCAGGCCCTGGCCACCGGCCTGTACAAGAAGGCCGGCCTCGATGTGAGCATCAAGATGGGCGGCCCCCAGGTCAATGTGGTGCAGATCATGGCCGCCGGTCAGGCCGACTGCGTGATGGGCTCCAGCGACCTGCAGATGGTGCAGATCCGCGAAGGCGGCGTGCCCGTGGTCAACGTGGCCGCCCTGTTCCAGAAAGACCCGCAGGTGCTGATCGCGCATGAGGACGTGAAGAAGTTCGAAGACCTCAAGGGCAAGACCATCCTGATCGCGGGCTCGGCCCAGAAGGGCTTCTGGCCCTGGCTCAAGGCCAAGTACGGTTTCACCGATGCCCAGACCCGCCCCTACACCTTCAACATCCAGCCCTTTGTGGCCGACAAGAACACGGCCCAGCAGGGCTACCTGACCAGCGAGCCTTTCGCCATCCAGAAGGCCGGTGTCAAGGCCAACACCCTGATGTTCAGCGACCACGGCTTCCCGGCCTATGCCACCACCATCTCGTGCATGGACAAGACCACCCAGACCCGCAAAAAAGCCGTGGCTGCCTTTGTGAAGGCCTCCATTGAGGGCTGGAAGAGCTACCTGGCCGATCCGGCGCCTGGCAACGCCCTGATCAAGAAGGACAACCCGCAGATGACCGATGAGCAATTGGCCTACAGCGTCAGCAAGCTCAAGGAAACCGGCATGGTGGGGGGCGGCGATGCAGCCAAGCTGGGCATCGGGGTGATGACCGACACGCGCATCAAGGCCAGCTACGACTTTCTGGTCAGCACCCAGTTGATCGACCCGGCCAAGGTCAAGATGAACGAGGCCTACAGCACCGAGTTCGTCAAGGACGTGAAGGTCCTGCCTTGATCCTGCTGCCTTGACCCGTGCTGACCACGGCCTGCGACTGCTCACAGGCCGCTTCGACCCCGAAAGCCCCGCCATGAAACCCGACCCCAGTCGCCTGCCGTCCGCGCCTCGGCCCCCCGTCGTCGATCCGGCCCCCGTGCCCGAGGTGCCCGCCGTTGACATTCTGTCGGCCGAGAAAATCTACCCCAACGGGACCCGGGCCCTGTTGCCGGTGGATCTGAGCCTGCGCGAGGGCGAATTCGTGACCCTGTTGGGGCCCTCGGGCTGCGGCAAGAGCACTTTGCTGAAGATGGTGGCCGGCCTGCTGGAGCCCAGCGACGGGCGCCTGCTGTTGTGGCGCAAGCCCGTGGCCGAGCTGACCCAGACCGGGCGCCGCATGGCCTTTGTGTTCCAGTCGCCCACGCTGATGCCCTGGGCCACGGTGCGCAGCAACGTGCGCCTGCCCCTGGACCTGGCCGGTGTGCCCCGCGCCGAGGCCGAGGCCCGCGTGAGCGAGGTGCTGGCCCTGGTGGGGTTGTCCCAGTTCGACCGGGCCTTGCCCCGGGCCCTGTCGGGCGGCATGCAGATGCGGGTGTCAATTGCCCGCGGGCTGGTCACCGAGCCCGATCTGCTGTTGATGGATGAGCCTTTCGGCGCGCTCGACGAGATCACCCGCCACAAGCTCGACGCCGACCTGCTGGAGCTGTGGCGCAAGAAGAAGCTCACTGTGATCTTCGTCACCCATTCGATCCACGAGGCGGTGTTCCTGTCGAGCCGCGTCGTCATGATGGCGGCCCGCCCCGGCCGGGTGGTAGAGCAGTTTTTCATCGACGAGCCGCACCCGCGGGCGGCCGACTTCATGGTCTCACCGCAGTTCAGCCAATACGCCCGTCAGTTGCAGGACAGTCTGTTGCGCGCCAGCGCCGAGGAGACCCAGCCATGAGCTCGATCGTCCCCGCCCCCAAGGCCCCTGTGGCCTGGCTGCACCGCCCCGAGGTGCAGCGCGTGGTGTACCCACTGCTGGTGGGCCTGGTCCTGCTGGCCCTTTGGCAGGGCCTGGTCAGCGGGCTGGAGCTGCCGCCCTACCTGGTGCCCTCGCCGGGCCTGATGCTGCAGACCCTGATCAAGGATTGGGCCACCCTGGGCCTGGCCTTGTGGGTCACCCTCAAGATCACGCTGTTCGCCTTCGTCCTGGCCGTGGTGGTGGGCGTGTTGATCTCCTTCCTGTTCGTGCAGAGCCGCCTGATCGAGACCGCCTTGTTTCCCTACGCGGTGCTGCTGCAGGTGACCCCCATCGTGGCAGTGGCCCCGCTGATCATCATCTGGGTGCGCGATGCCACGCTGTCGATGGTGATCTGCGCCGCCCTGGTGGCGCTGTTTCCGATCATCAGCAACACCACGCTGGGCCTGCGCAGCGTCGAGCCCGATCTGCAGAACTACTTCCGGCTCAACCATGCCACGCGCTGGCAGTCGCTGGTGCGCCTGCGCATCCCCAGTGCCTTGCCGTATTTCTTCGGTGGCCTGCGCATCTCCAGCGGCCTGGCCCTGATCGGCGCGGTGGTGGCTGAGTTCGTGGCCGGCACCGGCGGCAGCGGCGCCGGGCTGGCCTACCAGATCCTGCAGGCAGGCTTCCAGCTCAACATCCCGCGCATGTTTGCGGCGCTGCTGTTGATTTCGTTGACCGGCGTGGCGCTGTTTGCGCTGATGGCCTGGCTGAGCCGGCGGGCCCTCAGCGGCTGGCACGCCAGTGAAACCGCCCACGAGTGACCCTTTTCCTGTCCCTGACGTCCATCCCCCGCTTTCCGGAGACCTGACCATGACCGCCTCCAGCCTGAGCGCTGCCGAACTGCCCGACCAACTGCCCCAGATCGATTGGATCACCGACCCCTCACGGGTGGCCCGCCTGTCGCAGGACTTTGCCTGGTTCAGCCCTGTGCTCAAGCGCGAGCTGGGCGGCAAGGTGGGCGAGGTCGTGGTGCGCCCGCGCACCGAGGACGAGATACGCCAGGTGGTGTCGCTGTGCGCGCGCCAGGGCGTGCCCGTCACGGTGCGCGGCAGCGGCACTGGCAACTACGGCCAGAGCACACCGCTGTCGGGCGGCGTGGTGCTGGACCTGAGCGCCTACAACGGCTTCATGTGGTGCCGCGACGGTGTGGGCCGGGCCCAGGCCGGCATCCGCCTGGCCGATTTCGACCAGCGCAGCCAGCCCTTGGGCTGGGAGCTGCGCTGGCTGCCTTCCACTTACCGCAGTGCCACCCTGGGCGGCCTGTTCGGCGGCGGCTTTGGCGGGGCCGGCTCCATCACCTGGGGCCCACTCGCCGCCAGCGGCAATGTGCTGGGGGTGCGGGTGATGTCGGTCGAGCCCGAGCCGCAGATCACCGAGCTGCGTGGCGAAGACGCCATGTTGCTGCACCACACCTATGGCACCAACGGCATCGTGCTGGAGCTGGAGGTGGCCCTGGCCCCGGCCACGCCCTGGCTGGAATGCATCGCGGTGTTTGATGATTTCGAGGGCGGGCTGCGCTTTGCCAGTGAATTCGGGGCGGCACCCGGGCTGCTCAAGAAGGAGGTGTGCTTTCTGGGCGCACCGATCCCGGACTACTTCGTCAACCTGGCCGAGCACCTGCCGGCCGGCAGCCACGCCGTGCTGCTGATCCTGGCCCCGGCGGCCGAGGCCGGCATGCAAGCCCTGCTGGCGCGCCATGGCGGGCGCATCAGCTACCGCAAGACCGCCGAGGAAGTGGCCGACAGCCACCGCACGCTGCTTGAGTACACCTGGAACCACAGCACCCTGCACGCGCTCAAGGTGGACAAGGGGCTCACCTACATCCAGAGCGGCTTCGACCCGGGTCGCCACCTGGCTCAGGTGCTGGCCCTGGAGCAGGCCCTGGCCGGCGAGGTGATGACCCACCTGGAGTTCTTGCGCACCAAGGAGGGCGTCTTCACCTGCAGCGGGCTGCAGATCATCCGCTACAGCACCGAGGAACGCCTCAACGCCATCATGCAGATCTACCGCGACCATGGCGTGTTCATCAACAACCCGCACGTCTTTGTGGTGGAGGACGGCAAGCAGGCTGGCAAGCTGGCCGAGGGGGTGCTGGAGATGAAGCACCGCTTCGACCCGCAAGGACTGCTCAACCCAGGCAAGCTGCGCAGCTGGGCGCCGGCGACGCCGTAAGCCTGGAGGCTTGAAATCGCAGGGCAAGGTCGGGCCGCGTGTGAAAATAGGCGGTCTTGCCTGTACCCCGCCGTGCCCATGTTTGCCGCCCAGCACCTGACCTCCGCCGATCTCCACGACCTGTCTGCCACGCTCTCGGCCTGGCAGGCCCGCTGGCCTGACATGGGCGTGTTGGCCCTGGTGCCTGAAGCCTTGGCCGCCTGTGTGCCCGATCTGCAGGCCCAATGCCGCGGGCGGGGCGTGCCCTTGGTGGGGGCTGTGTTTCCCAGCCTGCTCACCGCCCACGGCTTTGTCGCCGATCAGGTGCTGCTCCTGTGCCTCGCTCCGATGCCGCCCTGGCTGTTCCAGACCGTGCTCGACGAGGCGGGTCGCGAGGTCTGGTACGAAGCGGTTCGCTTCATGCAGGCCACCCAGCCCGCCCAGGCCGGGGCCGAACCGCTGTTGTTCATGATTTTTGACGGCATGTTGCCCAACGTGGGTTCGCTGGTGGAAGAGCTTCACATGTCGCTGGAGCAGCCCCTGCGCTATTCAGGCGTGAACGCGGGCAGTGAGACCTTCCAACCCATGGCCTGCCTGTTCGATGCCGAGCGGCAGGCTGGCATGGGCGTGATCTGTCTGCTGCTGCCCCCGGCGGCGGAGGCCTTGACCCGCCATGGCTACCCGATCAGCCGCGCGCTGATGACCGCGACCTCGGGCCAGGGCAACCGCATCGACACCATCGATCACCGGCCGGCCTTCGATGTCTACCAGCAGCTGATCCTGGCGGAATACGGCGTGCACCTGACACGCGAGAACTTCTACGACTACGCCGTGCATTTCCCTTTCGGCCTGGTGACGATGGTGGATGTGCTGGTGCGCATCCCGGTGGCCCTGGGCGATGACGGCTCGCTGATCTGCGTGGGCGAGATCCCGCCCAACACCTTGATGCGCCTGCTGCGCGCGCCCGAGGCCGGGCAGGGCACGGCCGTGACCGAACTCGCCAACTTTGTGGCCGAACGCCAGGCCGGCTCGTCCCCACGCAGCTGGCTGCATTTCTACTGTGCCGGGCGCCGCCTGCACCTGGGTGAGCAGGCGCTGCAAGAGCTGAAAGGTCTGCAACAGCAGAGCGGGCCGATGGCGCTGATGGGCGCACTGACCCTGGGCGAAATCGACACCTTGGACGCGGTGGGCCTGCCGCGCCTGCCGCGTTTTCACAACGCCTGCCTGGTGGCCCTGGGCTGAGAGCCTGTTCACGATCTCCCACGGGTCGCGCAGCGGTCTTTTCGGGATGGGATGCAAGGCACGGTGCGCCGTCGATAGCCCGGCTATCGACAAGCGCCGCGACGCCGCAGACCGCCCGAAAAGGCCACTGCCCGAGGGGTTGGAGCGAAATCGGGCGATTGGGCGCCCCAGCTGCTTGCATGGGCACGAGCCCATGCGGCGCACCCGGGCCACCCACTCATCCCGATTGCGCTCCAACGCGGCCCATGCGAGATCGTGAACCGGCTCTAAGGCCCCGGTGGCGTCGACGCGGCCCGGGCCAGGTGGACCTGGTGCAGGGTGATCTTGCGCACCTCGGCCTGGCTGGTCTGGATGTGGGCGCGCAACAGCATCACGGCCTGGTCACTGCGGTGCGAGCGAATGGCGCTCAGGATCTTGCCGTGCTCTTCATAGGTGGCGGCAATCCGGTCCTGCTTGGTGAAATCCAGTCGGCGGATGATGCGGATGCGCTCGGTCACCTCCCGGTGCACGCGGGCCATCTCGCGGTTGCCGGCGGCCTCGACCAGGGCGCAGTGAAAAGCCTCATCCCAGCGCGACACCTCGGTGCCGTCGTGGCTGCGTTCGGCCTCCGGGACCAGCCAGATGCCTTCGAGCTGGCGCAGCAAGGCCTGGTCCACCTTCTCGTCACCCGAGCACAGGCGCTGCACGGCGGTTGATTCCAGCACCTGACGCAGGTCGTACAGCTGCTCGAACTGCTCGAAATCAAACGGCAGCACCCGCCAGCCACTGCGAAACTGCACCTCGACATAGCCTTCCTGCTGCAGCCGGACCAGGGCCTGGCGCACCGGCGTGCGCGAGACCTGCAACCGCTCGCACAGCTCGTTTTCGGAGAAGCGGTCGCCGGGCACCAGTTGGAAGCCCGCGATGTCGGCCTTGAGCTGATCGTAGACGTCGTCGGCGCGCGAACGGCGGGCGGGAGCGCGGTGAGCGCGGGGAATCTGTTGACCTGTGGTGTGCACGGCAGGACTGTATCAGGCTGACATGCCCAGCAGGCCGAGCAGGGCGGCACTGGGCGCGACCCAGCCCACGATGGCGCCCTGGGCGCTCACCATGTCCAGGGTGGCTGCCTTGAAGGCGGCAAAGTAGCTTTCGGTGCAGTCTTCCAGCAACAGGCAGTCGTAGCCGCGATCATTGGCCTCGCGCAGGCTGGTCTGGACGCAGACCTCCGTGGTCACGCCCATCACGATCAGGTGGCTGATGCCGCGCTGTTGCAGCCGCTCATGCAGTCCGGTGGCATAAAAAGCGCCTTTGCCGGGTTTGTCGATCTCGATTTCGCCGGGCAGTGGGGCCAGCTCGGGGATGATCTGGTTGCCGGGTTCTCCGGCCACCAGGATGCGTCCCATCGGACCTGGGTCGCCGATGCGCAGGCGTGGCTGGCCCCGCAGGCGCTTGGCGGGCGGGCAGTCGCTGAGGTCGGGGCGATGGGCTTCGCGCGTGTGCACGACACAGGCACCCAGGTCGCGCCAGGCCTGCAGCACGGCCTGGCAGGCCGGCACGATGGCCTGCAGCAGGCTCACGTCGTTGCCCAGTGATTCGCCAAATCCCCCGGGTTCCACGAAATCGCGTTGCATGTCGATGATCAACAGGGCGGTGTGGGCCGGGTCGAACACGTAGTCGAAGGGTCGGGCGGCAAGGGTGAGGGTGCTCATGGTGGGCTCCGTGCGGATGGAATGGGGGGCAGGGGAGAGGGGTGACTGGAGGGCGGTCCCTCAATGGGCACCGCCGCCCATGTGGGCCCCCAGCTGAAGTCGGTCGGCCCCCGCGGCAGCGGTTTCGTAAACGATGCGGCCCTCGCTCATCACCACCACCCGGTCCGCCAGCTCAAGCAGTTCGTCCAGGTCTTCGCTGACCAACAGCACGGCACCGCCACGCTCGCGCACCTGCAGGATGCGTTGGTGGATCTCACGCACGGCGGCAAAATCCAGGCCGAACACCGGGTTGGCCGCCATCAGCACCTGGATGTCGCCGGCCAGTTCGCGGGCCAGCACGGCCCGCTGCACATTGCCGCCCGACAGGCTCTTGATGGGGGCGTTTTCACTGCGGGTCTTGACGCCGTAGGCCGCAATCCAGTCGCGTGCGCGCTGGCGCCACAGGCGCGGCCTCAGCCAGCCGTGGCGGCTCAGCGGGGGCTGGTCGAAGTCGCGCAAGGCCATGTTCTGCGCCACGCTGAGTTCGCCGACGCAGGCGTTGCGCAGCGGCTCTTCGGGCAGGCTGCGCACCCGCAGGCGGCGGGTCTCTTCGCGCCGGGCGTGATAGGCCTGGCCTGCCACCAGAACGCTGCCCGCAGTGCGTGCACGCTGGCCCACCAGGGCCTCGACCAGTTCGCGCTGGCCGTTGCCGGACACCCCGGCCACCCCCAGGATCTCGCCCGCCCGCACCTGCAGACTCAGGTCGTGCACGGCGGGCAGGCCCCGGTCGCCGGGTGCCTGCAGGCCCCGTACTTCCAGGGCCACCGGGGCATCGGCCGCCAGCGGGCGGTGGGGGGCGGTTTCGGACAGGCCGCCGGCGGGCGCGTCAGGCGGGCTCTCGGCCTCGCCCATCATGGCGCGGGCCAGCCGGGCCGGGCTGGTGTCACCCACTTCGGCGTGCAGCACGGCCTGGCCGCGGCGCAGCACCGACACGGCATCGGCATAGGCCATCACCTCGCGGAACTTGTGCGTGATGATCAGCACCGTGCACAGGCGCTGGCGTGCCAGTTCCCGCACATGGCCCAGGACTTCGTTGGCCTCTTGTGGGGTCAGCACCGAGGTGGGTTCGTCCAGGATCAGCAGGCGCGGGCGCAGGTACAACTGCTTGAGCAGTTCCAGCTTCTGCTTTTCGCCGGCCGCCAGTTCGGCTGGCCGGGCATCCAGGTCCAGCCGGAACGGTGTGGATTCGATGAAGCGCTTGAGCTCGCCACGGCGCTCGTGCCAGTGGATCAGGCCCGGCACCTGACCGCCGGCCAGCAGCAGGTTTTCGGCCACGCTCATGCCCGGGGCCAGCGTGAAGTGCTGATACACCATGCCGATGCCCAAGGCCCGGGCGACCACGGGGTTGCTGATGGCCTGTTCGCGTCCGTCAATCAGCACGCTGCCCTCTTCGGCACGCTGGAAGCCGGCCACACATTTCACCAGCGTGCTCTTGCCGGCGCCGTTTTCACCCAGCAGGGCGTGCACGCTGCCGGCGGCCACCTTCAGGTCCACGCTGTCCAGAGCGGTGAAGGCGCCAAAGCGCTTGGTGAGCCGGTAGGTGTCCAGCGCCAGGGCGCCGGTGCCTGCGGGCAGCGCCCCGATGGGGTGTGGGTGCTGGTGCTGGCCAGACAAAGGGGTTGGGGTGGTGCCGGGCATGGTGGGCTCCTGGGGGCTTGAGGACGTCAAGGTGCACTAGATGGATGAAAGCCCCGCCAGGGCCTGCAGCAGTTGGTCCGAGCTGGCGTGGGCGCCGAACACGCCCCCCTGCATGGTGATCATGTCGAGCGCGGCCTGGTGGTTGGCCGGGTCGGTGGCGGCCGTGCCATCGGACAGCAGCAGGCATTCGAAACCGCGGTCGTTGGCGTCGCGCATCGTGGTGTGCACGCACACGTCGGTGGTGATGCCCCCCAGGATCAGGTTCTCGATGCCGGCCAGGCGCAGCACCATGTCCAGGTCGGTGGCGTAGAACGAGCCCTTGCCGGGCTTGTCAATCACCAGCTCGCCGGGCAAGGGGGCCAGCTCGGGGATGAGCTCCCAGCCTGGCTCGCCCCGCACCAGGATGCGGCCGCAGGGCCCGGCGTCGCCAATGCCCAGGCCGTCCCGGCCGATCTGGCGTGAGCGCCAGCGTTTGTTGGCGGGCAGGTCCGACAGGTCGGGGCGGTGACCTTCGCGGGTGTGGATCACCAGCAGGCCCAGGGCGCGCAGGCGGGCCAGCACCCGGCGCAGGGGCTGGATGGGGGCCCGGGTGAGCGAGATGTCGTAGCCCATCACGTCGACATAGCCACCGTGGCCGCAGAAATCGGTCTGCATGTCGATCACGATCAGGGCGGTGTTGTCGATGCGCAGCGCGCCGTTCCAGGGCCAGGCGTAGGGCTGGGCATCCACGTGGAGCGAGGTCGGGGTGGGAAGGAGGGGGCTCATGGTGTCAGGGGCTTGGTTGATTGGGGGCCAACTGGATCAGCGTGATGACAGTTCACCGGGGCTGCCGGCGGCCACGCTGCCGGGGCGGCAGGTGATCACGAGGATCAGCAGGGTCAGCACGTAGGGCACGGTGTTGAACAGGTGATAGCCCCAGCCGATGCCCACCGACTGCAAGGCGGGGCCGATGGCGCCCGCACCGCCGAACAGGGCGGCCGCGCCCACACAACGCAGCGGGCTCCAGCGGGCAAAGATGACCAGGGCGACGGCGATCAAGCCTTGGCCGCTGGAGATGCCTTCGTTCCAGCTGCCGGGGTAGAACAACGTCAGCGATGCCCCACCCAGGCCGGCAATCAAGCCGCCGCAGGCCGTGGCGGCCCAGCGGATGCCGCCCACCGAGTAGCCCAGGGCGCGTGCGGCGTCGGCCGAGTCGCCGGCCAGGCGCACCAACAGGCCCAGGCGGGTGTTGGCAAAGGCCCAGCTCATCAGCGCGGCCAGCACCAGGCCCAGCGGCAGCAGCACGTTCACCTGCAGGGCGGCCTGCACGGCGGCGTTGCTGCTCCATTGGCCCAGGGGCAGGGCTGGCAATTGCGGGGCCTGAGGCTGGATCAGGGCCTTGCCCAGGTAGAAGGCCAGGCCCGTGCCGAACAGCATCAGGGCGATGCCGGTGGCCACGTCGTTGACGCCGGGCAGGCTGCACAGGCCCGCGTGCAGGCTGGCCAGGGCGGCGCCTGCCAGGGCCCCGCACAGCACGCCCACCCAGGGCGAGCCGCTGAGGTAGGCGCCACCGAAAGAGGCCATGGCCGACAGCACCAGCACCCCTTCCAGGCCCAGGTTGATGCGACCTGATTTCTCGGTCAGGCATTCCCCCAGGCTGACGAACAGAAAAGGCGCGCCCACGCGCAAGGCCCCGCCTGCGATGGCCGCCAGCAGGGTGATCCATTGGTCGCTGCTCATGGTCTGGACTCCTTCAGCGCCGGGCTGGTCGGCCACAGGCGGCGCCACAGCGCCGCAGGGTCGCCCTGGCGCAAGGCCTCGCTGGCCAGGATGAACACAAAGGTCAGGCCCTGCAGCACCAGCACCGAGGCGTCCGGCAGGCCGAGCCGACGTTGCAGCAGGCTTCCGGCGGCGCCAAAGCCGCCGAACAGGATGGCCACCGGCACGATGGCCAGGGGCTGGTGGCGGGCAATGAACGAGACCAGGATGCCCGCATAGCCGTAGGCCGCGATCAGCGAGGCGTTGGCGTTGGTGTGCACGGCGGCCACCTCGACCGCGCCGGCCAGGCCGGCACAGGCCCCGCCCAGGGCACAGGCCAGCAGCACCAGGCGGGTGGCGGGCAGGCCCATGAGCTGGGCCGTGCGCCGGTTGCCGCCGACCACCCGCAGGGCAAAGCCCGAAGCGGTCAGGTGCAGCCAGCCGCCCAGCAGCCCGCAGGCCAGCACACCCAGCACCAGGCCCCAGTGAACATCGGAGCCGGCGATGCCGCCGATGCGCAGGCCCTCGGACAGCGTGAGGGTGGATGGCTTGTTCAGGCTGCCTGGGTCGCGCAGCGGCCCTTCGACCAGGTGCTTGAACAGGCCGATCGCCACATAGGCCAGCAACAGGCTGCTGATGGTTTCATTGATGCCGCGGTACTGGCGCAGGGCCCCCGCCAACATCACCCACAGTGCGCCGGCCAAGGCGCCCGCCGCGCAGGCCAGCACGCTGCCGGCCAGGTTGGCCGGCAGGGGCCACTGGGTGGCCACCGTGGCACAGGCCAGACCGCCCAGCACCAGGGCCCCTTCGCCTCCGATCACCACCAGGCCGGCCTGGGCCGGCAGGGCCACGCACAGCGCGGTCAGCATCAGCGGGGCGGCGCGTTGCAGGGTGTTCTGCCACGAGAAGGCATCACCGAAGGCCCCTTTGAAAAGCAGCCAGGCCATGTCGAATGGATCCACACCGGCCAGCCAGACCAGTGCACCAAACACCAGCAGCGCCGCCGCAAGGGCGCCGATGGGCAGAGCGATTTCCCGCAGGGCGTTGCGCATGACGATGGGCCGCGCGGGTGTCAGATCGAACCGACCACGCCTTCGACAAGGTAGTTCATCTTCTCAAGCTCCAGGTCGGTCTGCTTGAGCACCTTGCCCGCGGCCAGGATGGTGTTGCCCTTGTTGTCCTTGAGCGGGCCCTTGAAGATGTCGAAGCTGCCCGCCAGCATCTTGGCCTTGACCTCGTCGGCGTTCTTCTTGGCCGCGTCGCTCACGCTGGCGCCGTAGGGCGACATCTTCACGTAGCCTTCTTTCAGGCCGCCCCGCAGGAAGTTGGGGTGCGGCTTGCCGGCCTGAGCGGCTTCGATGATGGTCTTGTAGGCGGTGAGCCAATTCCACTCGGCGCCCGTCAGGTAGGCGGCCGGGGCCAGCTTGGCCTGGCTGGCGTGGTAGCCACAGACCATCTTGCCGCGCTTGGCCGCGGTTTCGACCACCACCTTGGGGCCATCGACGTGCATGGTGAACACGTCCACGCCCTGGTCGGCCAGGCTGTTGGTGGCCTCGGCCTCCTTGACGGCCATGGACCAGTCGCCCGTGAAGATCACGCTGCAGGTGATGTCCGGGTGCACCGAGCGTGCGCCCATCAAAAAGGCGTTGATGTTGCGCAGCACCTGTGGAATCGGCTTGGCAGCCACGAAGCCGATCTTGCGGCTTTTGCTCATGTGGCCAGCCACCACGCCATTGAGGTACTGGCACTCGTCGATGTAGCCGAAGAAGCTGCCCACGTTCTTGGGGTGCTTGCCTTCGGTCCACAGGCCGCCGCAGTGCGAGAAGCGCACATCGGGGTATTTGGGGGCCAGGGCCAGGATGTGCGGGTCGAAGTAGCCGAACGAGGTGGGGAACAGCAGGCTGGCGCCGTCCTGGGCGATCATGCCGGTCATGGTCTTTTGCACGGCCGCCGTCTCGGGCACGTTCTCTTCTTCGACCACCTTGATGCCGGGCAGCTTCTTGAGCTCGGCGGCGGCCTGGGCATGGGCCTGGTTGTAGCCGTAGTCATCGCGGGGGCCGACGTAGACCACCCCCACGGTGAGTGGTTTCTGGGCATGGGCCAGCAGGCTCAGCGGGCCGAACGAGGCCACGGCGCCAGTGCTGGCGAGGGTTTGCAGGGCGAGACGGCGATTCAGCTTGCGGTTCATGTTTCAGGCTCCATGGGTTCAGGTCGGGGGCACTTGCAAAAGGTGACAGCGGGAACCCCGGTCCACGCTGCCCAAGAGAAATAGCGGGGTCAGTCGAGCAGGCTCACATGGGCGGCCACCACGCGCCAGCCTTCGGGCGTGCGCATCCAGGTCTGGCTCTGCCGGCCCAGGCGCGGGCTGCCGGTGCGGCGGAACTCGGTGTTGGCGGTGGCGAAGTCCTGGCCGTAGGTGGTGATCACGGTGTTGTGCAGGCTGCGCGCCAGGCCCTGTGGCGATCGCCCGGCGCGAAAGGCCTGGATCGCCTCGTAGCCCAGCAGGTTTTCGGTGGCGCCATAGCGCAGGGTGTGCGGGCTGTTCCAGAACAGCTCGTCGAGCACCTCGACGCGGTTGTTGACCAGGGCGTCTTCGTAGCGCGCAAAGACGGTCTGTACTTCGCTGAGCACGTCGGGAAGATTGATGGGCATGGGCATGGGCATGGGCATGGGCATGGGCATGGGCATGGGCTTTCAATGGGGCTGGAATGCCGACGCGATCGGGGCCCGGGTCACGCCCAGGGCCTCCAGTGCGGCGGCGGCGCGCAAGGCCAGGTCTTCCCGCCAGGGGGCGGCGATCAGTTGCACACCGATCGGCAGGTGGGGCAGGGCCGGGTCGCATGCCCACACCGGCACGCTGCACACCGGCAGGCCGATGCACGAGATGGGTTGGGTGAGCAGGCCCATGCTGGGGCGCAGGGGCCACTGGCGCTCGTCGATCTGGAGGGTTTCGGCACCGATCGGCGTGGCGGCACAGGGGGTGGCTGGCGCCAGCAGCAGGTCCACCTGCTGGAACATCGCCGCCACGGCCTGGGCATAGCGCAGGCGCACGCGTTGGGCGCGGCTCACCCAGGCGGCCGGGATCAGCGCGCCGGCCAGAAAGCGGTCGCGTGACAGGGGTTCGAAGTCGTCGGCGCGCTGGCGCAGGTCGTTCAGGTGGCCGCTGGCGGCCTCGGCATTGGTGATCACAAAGGCGGCGGCCCGCCCGGCCTCGACCAGGGGCAGCTCGTGGCGGGTGCTGGCCCCCAGGGCCTGGGCCACCTGCTGCACCGCGCGGCGGGCCGGGGCACTGGCCTGCTCTTCGAACCACCCCCCCAGGATGCCGATGCGCAGGCCGCCCACGCCTTGGGCCAGCAAGGGGCTGCAGGCCTGCACCGGTCGTTGGGCGCAGCCCGGGTCGCGGGCCTGACGGTCGTCCTCGGGGCCTTGCATCAGGTCGTAGCTCAGGGCCAGGTCGCGCACCGAGCGGGCAAACGGGCCCAGGTGGTCCAGGCTGGAGACAAAGGGGTAGCTGCCCGTGCGCGGCAGGCGGCCAAAGGTGGGCTTGAGGCCGAACACACCGCACAGCGAGGCCGGCACGCGGATCGAGCCGTTGGTGTCGGAGCCCAGGCTCAGCGGCACCTGCCCACCGGCCACGGCGGCCCCAGAGCCGCCCGACGAGCCGCCCGCGATGCGTGCCGGGTCGTGCGGATTGCGGCAGGGGCCCTCGTGGCTGTTCTCGGTGGTGAAGCCGTAAGCGTATTCGTCCATGTTGAGCGCGCCCACCAGCACCGCGCCCGCGGCCTCCAGGCGGCGCACCAGCAACGCATCGGCCGTGGCGCCCGGGCTGTCACGCTCGATGCGCGATCCGGCCAGGGTGGGCAGCCCGGCGATGTCGAACAGATTTTTCACGGCAAAGGGCACGCCGGCCAGGGGGCCGTGGCGCAGCAGCGGGTCGGCGTCGAGCTGGCGGGCGCGTTGGCGGGCCCGTTCGGCCAGCACCGCGGTAAAGGCGTTCAGCTGTGGGTTGTGCCGTTCGATGTGCTGCAGGCTGGCCTCGATCAGGCTGCTGGCACTGAGCTGGCCGGTGCGCACGGCCTGGGCCATGGCGCAGGCGTCCTGGCCCAGCCAGGGGCTGGCTTCATGGGGCATGGTCGTCTCCGGTGGGCGTGGCCAGTGGGTCGACTGGAGCGGGGGGCGGGGGGAGTGCGGGTACCGGCTCGAAGCGCAGGGCCGATTCGTCGTGTGGCAGCAGTTCGGTGGCTTCGAGCACGGCGGCAAAGCGCGCCGCCATGCCGAAGTAGGCCAGCACGCCCGGTCGTTGCTCGGCTGTCAGCGGCAGGCCCAGGACCAGGGCTGCGGCATCCACGTAGCGCGCCAGGGCTTCAGGGGAGGTGTCTCGGCTCATCGGCGCACCTCGCGTTGGAAGATCTCCAGGCTGCGGCGCCGGGTGCTCACAAAATCGGGCTCGCTGAGGGTGTCGACGGTGCGCGGGCGAGGGGCGTCATAGCGCAGGATCTCGGCCACCCGGGTGGGGCGCTTGGTCAGCAGCAGCACCTCGTCGGCCAGGTACACCGCCTCTTCGAGGTCGTGCGAGACCAGCAGCATGGTGGTGCCGGTCTGCATGAACACCTCTTGCAGCTTCTCGCGGATGAACAAGGTCATCTCGAAGTCGAGCGCCGAGAAAGGCTCGTCCAGAAACAGCACTTCGGGGCGGGGTGCCAGCGCCCGCATGATGGAGGCGGTCTGCTGTTGGCCGCCCGACAGCTCGTAGGGGTAGCGCCGCAGGTCGAACTTGACATCGAACGAGGCCACCAGCTCCTCCATGCGGCGATCCACCTCGGCCTTGCTGCAGCCTTGCAGCTTGAGCGGGTAGGCGATGTTGTCCAGGGTGCGCATCCAGGGGAACAGCGCCTCGCGGTAGTTCTGGAACACGTAGCCGATCTGGGTGTCCTTGAGCGACTTGCCGTCGAACAGCACCTCGCCCGAATCGATGGGCACCAGGCCGGCGATCATGTTGATCAGGGTGCTCTTGCCGCAGCCGTTGGGCCCGAACACCGAAACGATCTTGCCTTTGGGGATGTCGAGGTCGAAGTTCTCATACAGCGGCCAGCCAGCAAAGTACTTGGTCAGGCCGCGGAGGGTGATATGGGTTCCGGCCGGGCCGGGGCGAAAGGCCGGCGTGGGCAGGTCGGCGAAGACGGGGGCGTTGGCGACCACACTCATGGCTTATCTCCCGCTCCAGTGGACGATGCGGCGTTCGGCCAGCAGAAAACTGATGTTCAGCACATAGCCCAGGGCCCCGGCGGCCAGGATCGAGGCGTACATGTCGCGCACGTTCATCACCTGTTGTGAATTGATGATGCGGTGACCCAGGCCGCTGTCGGCGCCGATGAACATCTCGGCCACGATGACGATGACCAAGGCCATGGACACGGCCGAGCGAAGGCCGACGAAGCTGGGCTGCAGGCTCTCCCAGATCAACACGTCGCGGAAGGTCTGCCAGCGGCTGGCCCCCATGACCTGGGCCGCCATCACCCGTTGCTTGCGCGCGTTGATCACGCCATAGGCGCTGTTGAAGACCACGATCAGACAGGCGCCGAAGGCCGCGATGGCGATCTTGTTGACGTCGGACACGCCAAAGATCATCAGAAACAGCGGGATCAGGGCCGACGAGGGCGTGGAGCGGAAGAAGTCGATCAGAAACTCGACGCTGCGGTAGGCGCGCTCCTGGCTGCCCAGCAGCACGCCCAGGGGCACGCCGAGCACGGCGGCCAGCACAAAGGCCTGCACGGTGCGCCAGACAGTGGTCAGAAAGTCGCCCAGCAGGGCACCCCCGGCCAGCCCGGTGATCAGGGTGGCCAGGGTGTCGGCCGGCGCCGGCAGCAGGATGGGTTTGACCCAGCCCACGCGCACCACCAGATCCCAGGCGATGAATAGCAGCAGGGGGCCGGCCAGGGGCAAGGCGGCCGAAGCCGACGCCGAGAAGCGGCGCGGGGCGGGCAGCTGCTGGGCCGAGGGGGCCTGCCAGGGCTGCGGGGTGTCGGGCGTGAGGGCAGGCGTCTGGCCTGGCGCTGCGATGGGGGAGGGAAGGGGGCTGCCCATGGCGCTCAAGCCTTGTAGAGCATGCTGTCCACCAGCAGGCGCGAAGCAAAGATGCCCTTGTCCGAGAACAGGTCGAAGAACTTCTGGAAATGCGCGATGTCAGCGGCCGTGAACTCGTTGTACAGCGTATAGGCCGCCAGAGGCACCTCGCCGGTGAGGGGGCCTTCAATCGCGGTGTAGCCCTGGAGGTATTGACGTGCATCGGCCGGTTTGCTGCGCACATGGGCCACGCCCTTGGCGTAGGCGGCAATGAACTTGTGGGCCTCAGCCGGGTACTTCTTGATGAAGGCCGCGGTCAGTGAGGCCGAGCCACCGAACCAGGGCGCCATGGGATCGCCCAGCACGTAGCGGGAGATCACGCCGGCCTCCAGCACGCGGGTGCTGCTGTTCAGGCGCCCGATGGTGCCCGTGGGCTCCAGGGTGTAGCAGCCATCGACCTGGCCGGCCGCGAGAGCCGCCACATGCTGGCCGATGGGCAGCTCGACGACGGTGGCGCCGGTGGCCCCGCCGCGCTCCAGCACGGTCTTGGCCAGGGTCACGTTCTGGATGCCAGGGCCCGACGCGACGCGCTTGCCCTTCAGGTCGGCCATCACCTTGGCCGGGCTGGCACTGGGCACCAGCACCTCGTCGAGCACGTATTTGGCGTTGCTGGGGTTGGAGCAGAAGATCTTGAAGGTGCCCGGGGCCGCCAGCTCGCCGATGGCGATGTTGGCCGAACCGGTGCCATTGGCACTGCCGTCGCAGCGGTCGGACAGCATGGCCTCCATGATCTGCTGGGCGCCAGCGTGGCGCTGCACCTCCACATTGAGGCCGGCCTCCTTGAAGAAGCCCATCTCCACCGCCGCGTAGAAGGGCAGGCCGGCGGCGATGGGCCAGTAACCGATGCGGATCTTGGGGCCCGTCTGGGCGTGGAGAACGGTCGGGGCGGCCAGGCTGGCCAGGGCGACGGCGCTGCCGGCTTGCAGCACCTGGCGCCGGTTCAGGGCTTGGCGGGAACGGGAGGCTGGGCTCATGGGTGGGCTCCTGGTCTGGGGTGGTCGGTGGGTGGGGGTCAGCGGCGGGCCTGGCTGGCGGCCATGTAGGCCCGCCAGCCACCGTGTGATGTGATGTCGGTGGCGCCGTCCAGGGCATGGCCTTCGCAGATGAAGCCATGCACCCAGCGCCCGTCGACAAGTTCGAGGCTGCCCAGGCCCAGCGGCGCCGGCACCCCGGCCAGAAAGCCGCCAACCTGGGGCATGGGCAGGCTCCAGACCTCGACCGCGATGGGCGCGCCTTGGCCGGGCCGGCGTTGCAGGCCAGGTTTGGGCGGGGTGGTGCCCGGCAGCGCCAACAGCCGGTAGTGGGCCGACGTGGTGGTGGCTTCCAGCAGGGTCGCGCCCCGCTCGGTGAGCTGGTGGTTGAGCGGCATGCCTGACAGGTGGGCGCCGACCACGGCCAGTTTCAGGTGGGCGGGGGCGCTGGCTCGGTGCAGGCCGGGCAGGGGTTTGGGGGCGGGCAAGGCCTGGCCGGTGGCGCCCAGAGGCAGACCGGCGGCCTGCTGGTAGCGCTGGCCCAGCTCGGCCAGTTGCAGATCGCTGCCGCAGGGGCCGATCAAGGTGATCCCGAAGGGCAGGCCGTCGGGGCGCAGGCTGCTGGGCACCGACAAGGCGGCGTAGTCGAGCAGATTGACGAAGTTGGTGTACTGGCCCAGGTTGCGGTTCAGTGTCACCGGGTCGGCCAGCATGGCCTGGATGCTGTAGTGGGTTGGCGCGGTGGGCACCAGCAGCACGTCGATCTGCTGCCACAGGTCGACCACGCGTTGGGCGCAGGCCTTGAGGCGGACCTGGGCCTGCACCAGATCGGCGGCGCTGTAGCGGCGGCCAGCCCCCAGGATGCTGCGCACGGGCTCGATGACCTCGGTCTCGTGGGCGTCAAAGAAGTCGCGCACGGCGGCATATCGCTCAGCCACCAGGGCACTTTCGTAAAGCAGGGCTGCGGCTTCGGCCAGCGGGGCGTAGTCGATGGTGCGCGCTGTGCCGCCCAACGAGGCCAGGCGCGCCTGGGCCTGGTCAAAGGCGCTGCGGGCCAGGTCATCACCGAAGAACTCGAGGCGGTCGGGCACGCCGAACACAAAGCGGGCAGGCAGCGGCTGGTCGAGCAGGGGCAGATGGCGCGAGAAAGGGTCGGCCGGGTCATGGGCGGCCAGGGTGTGCAGCACCTGCACGGCCACTTCGACGGTGCGGGCGAAGATGGACACGCAGTCCACGCTTTGGGCCGCGGGCAGCACGCCGTGGGCGCTGATCAGGCCCTTGGAGGGCTTCAGCCCGACGATGTTGTTCAGCCCGGCCGGCACCCGGCCCGAGCCAGCCGTGTCGGTGCCCAGGGCGAAATCCACCTGGCCGGTGGCCACCACCCAGGCCGAACCCGAGCTGGAGCCGCCGCTGACCAGCTCGGGATCGAACGCGTTCGGTACCGGCCCGTAGGGCGAACGGGTGCCGTTCAGGCCGCAGGCAAACTGGTCCATATTGGTTTTGCCGTGCAGGCTGGCGCCCGCGGCCAGCAGCCGCTGCACCACGGTCGCATGGGACGCGGCGGTCAGGCTGAAGGCGGGGCAGGCCGCCGTGGTGGGCAGGCCTGCCACGTCGATGTTGTCCTTGACCGCAAACGTCAAGCCCGCCAGGGGGCCGTCGAGGCTGGTTTGAAGGGGTGAATGCAGCCGATGAAGCCATGCCGGTTCGGTGGCGGGCTGGGCCTGGGGCTGGGCGGTCGGCTGGGAAATTGGGTGGTGCACCATGTCAATGCATTCAAGCTTGGATACAAGAAGGAATGCAAAGGCTGTGCCAACCCCACCGGTCGCAGGGTCGATCACAGGGCCGTGTGTGGCCCGCGCCATCGTTCAAGGGCCTGCGTACAGAGGGAAAAGTGTGGAAAGCACAGGGTGCCCAGGCCTGGGCATGAACCGAACCTGCGGCTTCAGGCAGGTTGGAAAATGGTGCGTCACCCGCTTGGGCCAGGCCTCAGACTGGGGCGTGACAGGGGCAGAAAGGGTGCCGGCACCTGCATGAGGCCCGTGGCAGGCAGGGACCGAGGTCGGCACAGGGAGGCTGGCGCCGGCAGAGCCGGGCACCCGCCGGCGGGCAGGGGGCCGGCGCTCCGGCGCCAGGGAGCGAGGTCAGTGCAGCACCAGCACCGGCAGCTTGCTGCGGGCGATGATCTTCTTGGTGTGCGAACCGAAGACAAACTCGCCCAGCGGGCCGCGTCCGTGGGTGATCATGACAATCATGTCGCAACCGGCCTTTTCGGCTTCTTCAAGGATGGCGTGGTCGACGGCGTAGGCAGTCACGGTCAGGCCGGCAAAGGTCACGCCAGCGGCCTGGGCGCGCTCTTCAAACTGCGTCAACAAGGCATTGGCGTGGCTCAGGTTGCGGTCTTCATGCTCTTTCATGCGGGCGGTGGCCACCGTGGCGTCGCTGCTGATGGTGGACAGCGGCATGTCGGGTTCGACCACGAAGCCCGTGATCTTGGCGCCGAGCTGCAGCGCGAGTTCGATGCTGCCATCCATGGCACGGTGGGACAGTTCAGAGCCGTCGACGGGGACGAAAAGGTGTTTGTACATGCTGTCTTTCTCCTCAGATGGATTCATCAAGGCGCCAGGTGGCGCACATAGGATGATGAGTTGGCTTGAATTTGTTTTTTGGGTGCGTAAGCGCCCAGCAAAGTGTCACCCAGGCCCGCCAGGGTGGGCGTGTGGATGCTACGTAGTGCCCGGGGGTGCTGAGCCCCGGCACACCGGGGCAGCGCCTGCAACCGGGGACGGGGGGACAGCGGTAAGGGCATGTCTGAATTGTTTCAGAAGCTTGATTCCGCCGCGTGGGGGCGCTAGCGTAGAAATTTGACCATGGTCAAACAGCTGCAGGATTGGCCGACGCGCCGGGCGAGGTCGGCTGCTGGATCCTGAAGCCAACAGGGCGGCCACAGAGTTCGTACCCATTCTGTAACCAGGGCTGGGCCCAAAGCCCGGTCTTCGGCGTTACCATAGCGTTGTAATTTAGTTACATAAACCATGAAACTCCATCCCACCGTTGAAGCTGTCACGCGCCGCATCGTCGAGCGCAGTGCCCCGGGCCGCGAAGCCTACCTGGCCCGCATCGAGGCGGCCGCGCGCCAGCCCCGAGGCGCCGACCGCATGGGCTGCGCCAATGTGGCCCACGCCTTTGCCGGTGTGCCCGGTCACGACCGCTTTCGCATCGTGGCCGAAAAGGCCCCCAACATCGGCATCGTCACGGCCTACAACGACATGCTGTCGGCGCATTCGCCGTTGCAGCATTACCCGGACCTGATCAAGTCCGAAGCCCGGCTGCATGGGGCCACGGCCCAGGTGGCCGGCGGCGTGCCAGCCATGTGCGATGGCGTGACGCAGGGCACGGCGGGCATGGAACTCAGCCTGTTCAGCCGCGACGTGATCGCCATGAGCACGGCAGTGGCCCTGAGCCATGACGTGTTCGATGCCGCCTTGATGCTGGGTGTGTGCGACAAGATCGTGCCAGGGTTGCTGATCGGCGCCCTGCAGTTCGGCCACCTGCCCACGGTGTTTGTGCCGGCGGGGCCCATGACCTCGGGTCTGTCGAACAATGACAAGGCCAAGGTGCGCGAGCAGGCCGCCCAAGGCCTGGTCGGGCGCGAAGCCCTGCTGGAGGCCGAGATCAAGGCCTACCACGGCGAAGGCACCTGCACGTTCTACGGCACGGCCAACAGCAACCAGATGCTGCTGGAGGCCATGGGCCTGCACGTGCCGGGCACGGCCTTTGTGAACCCTGGCCAGGCGCTGCGCGCCGAGCTCACCCGTGAGGCGGCCCGCACCGTGCTGGGCATCACCCGGGCGCGCCGGTTTGCCCCGATCGGGCAGGTGGTGGACGAACGCTGCATCGTCAACGCCATGGTGGCCCTGCTGGCCACGGGCGGTTCGACCAACCACCTGATCCACTGGGTGGCCGTGGCCCGTGCGGCGGGCATCCTGATTGACTGGAACGATTTCTCCGAACTTTCCGAGGTGGTGCCGCTGCTGACGCGTGTCTACCCGAATGGCAGCGCGGATGTGAACCAGTTCCAGGCGGCGGGCGGCCCAGGCTTTGTGATCCGCGAACTGCTGGACGCCGGCCTGATGTATGAGGATGTGCTGACCGTGCGCTCCGGGGGGCTGCGTGAATACACCCGCATCCCTGAAGCAGGGGGGGCGGGCCAGGCCTTGCAATGGCGCGACATCGGTGCCAGCGGCGACGACAGCGTGGTGCGGCCGGCCAGCCAGCCGTTCAGCGCCACCGGGGGCTTGCGCTTGTTGCGGGGACGCCTGGGGCGCAGCGTGATCAAGGTGTCGGCGGTGCCCGAAGACCGCCATGTGATCGAGGCGCCGGCCCGGGTGTTCAACTCGCAGGACGAACTCCATGCCGCCTTCAAGGCCGGCGAACTCGACCGTGACCTGGTCTGCGTGGTGCGCTGGCAAGGGCCGCGGGCCAACGGCATGCCTGAACTGCACAAGCTGACGCCGCCGCTGGCCGTGTTGCAGGGCCGCGGCTTCAAGGTGGCGCTGGTGACCGATGGCCGCATGAGTGGCGCCTCGGGCAAGGTGCCGGCGGCCATCCACGTCTCTCCCGAGGCTTTGGCCGGCGGTCCGCTGGCCAAGGTTCAAGACGGCGATCTGATCCGACTGGATGCTGTGGCCGGTACCCTCGACATTCTGGTCGATGAAACCACCTGGGCCGGCCGAGCGCTGGCCCAGATGCCTGCCGAGTTGCAGGCTGCGAATGCGCTCGGTTGCGGGCGCGAACTGTTCACGGGCATGCGCAGGCATGCCCTCACCGCTGAAGAAGGAGCCTGCACATGGCTGTGAAACCCCTTGCCCCCCCTCTCGCCACACCATTGACCGCTCTGGCGGTGATGCGCGATGCGCCGGTCATCCCGGTGATCGTGCTCAACGACGTGGCCCATGCCGTCCCGCTGGCCCGCGCCCTGGTGGCGGGCGGCATCCGCATGCTGGAGGTGACACTGCGCACCCCGCAGGCCCTGGCCTGCATCGAGGCGATTGCCCGCGAGGTGCCCGAGGCCGTGGCCGGTGCCGGCACGCTGCGCAGCGCGGCCGATGCCCAGGCTGCGGTCAACGCAGGCGCACGTTTCGGGGTCAGCCCGGGCTACAGCTCGGCGCTGGGCCAGGCCTGCCGTGACCTGGCGCTGCCCCTGCTGCCCGGCGTGGCCACCGGCAGCGAGATCATGGCCGCCATGGAAGACGGCTTGACTGAGTTGAAGTTTTTCCCGGCCATGCAAGCCGGCGGCCCGGCCATGCTGAAAGCCTGGCATGGCCCCTTTGGCGACATCCGCTTCTGCCCCACGGGTGGCGTCAGCCCCACCAATGCGAACGAGTTTCTGGCCTTGCCGAATGTGGCTTGCGTGGGGGGCTCGTGGCTCACCCCGGCCGATGCGGTGGCCCAGGGCGATTGGGCCCGCATTGAATCGCTGGCCCGCCAGGCCAGCCAGTTGCCGCGGGCTGGATGACCGCGGGCCTTGGCGTGTGGCCTGCGCGGGCCACACGCCAGGCAGGCTGCCGGGCCCCTGCGTGAAGGGCCCGGCACGCCGAACCTGAAGCCGCCACCCCACGGGTGGGCGGCTCTCGCGCTCAAGCCTGCGGTTTGTAGGCGGTGACGTCGATTTCCACCTTGGCGTCGATCATCAGCCTTGATTCAACCGTCGACCGGGCGGGACGGTGCTCACCAAAGCACTCCATATAGACCCTGTTGAAGCTGCCGAAGTCACGGGCATCGGCCAGCCAGACGCTGACCTTGGCGACGTCCTGCAGCGTGGCACCGGCGAGTGCCAGGGCCTCCTCAACCCGCTTGAAGACCTGGCGGGTCTGGTCTTCAATGCCGCCCACGATCACCTGGCCCTTGTCATCGGTAGGCACCTGGCCCGATACAAAAACAAAGTCACCGGCGCGGGTGGCGGGTGAAAGAGGGCGGGCCAGACGATCTGACGCCAAGGGTGCCTGACCCAACATTTCGACACGTGAAGAGGTAATCATCCGTTAGCCTTTGTAAGAAATTTACATGAACAAAGCGAAGTAGGTGGAAATACTGGGTGTTATTTTCGCTTTGTTCGTTAATATTGTAATAATTTTACTTGGAGGCGCCATGACTCAGTGTCCAGACTCAGCCAGCATTCATGTTTCTCACGGGCTCCCGGGCCCGTTGCTCGACCGCCGAACCTGCCTGGGCCTGGCGGGCGCTGCCGTGCTCGGGGGGCTGTCCTCCACGATGGGCGTGGCGCAGGCCCAGGGCATCAGTGCGGTCAACCTGGCCATGGTGGCCGAGCCTCAGAGCCTGGATCCGATGCTCAGCTCGTCGGACTTGGTGGCGACCATCATGCAGCACGTGTATGAGCCGCTTTACACCTTCGATTCGCGCTGGAACGTGGCGCCCATGCTGGCGCAAGCCTTGCCCAAGGTCTCGCGCGATGGGCTGACCTACACCATCGCCTTGCGCAAAGGTGTTCGCTTTCACAACGACCGCGAGATGAACTCGGGCGATGTGGTGGCGTCGCTGCAGCGCTGGATGGAACTGGCCGCCCGGGGCAAGGCGGTGGCCAAAGAGGTGGCGTCGCTCACGGCCACCGGGCCTTTGGCGGTGGAGATTCGACTGAAGGCCCCCTATGCCCCCTTGCTGGCCCAATTGGCCTTGCCTGGGGCCATGGCCGCCGTCATGCCCAAGGAGAGCCTGGCCCCTCAACTCAAGGAGTTCATTGGCACCGGCCCCTACCGTTTCAAGGAGCGCCGACCCGATCAGTTCACGGTGCTGGTGAAGTTCGCGGCCTACGCAGCGCGCAGTGAGGCGGCCGACGGCTATGCCGGCCGTCGTCAGGCCCTGATCGATGAGCTGCGCTTTGTGCCTGTGCCCAACGCCAACACGCGCGTCGAAGGGGCCTTGTCCGGGCAGTTCCATTTTTCCGATCTGTTGCCGGTCGAGGCCATGGGGCGCCTGGAGAAGGGGGCGCCCGCCGTGCAGGCCATTCTCACGCCCAACTTCGGCTTTCCGTACGTGGTGTTCAACACCCGCGAGGGTGTGCTGGCCTCGCAGGCCTTGCGCCGGGCGGTGCAAACAGCCTCTGGCAGCGGCGAGATGCTGGCGGCGGGCTTTGGTGATGGGCGATTTTTTGCGGTTGAGCCCAATTTCTTTCCCAAGGGCACACCGTATTTCTCGACCGCAGGCGCGACGCTGTACAACGAGCGCAACCCGCAACAGGCGCGCGATCAGGCCACCAAGGCCGGCTACAGCGGGCAGCCGATCCGCATCATGGCCAGCCGGCAGTACGAGTTTCACTACAACATGGCGCTGGTGCTGGCCGAACAGCTCAAGAAGGCGGGTTTCAAGACCGAGCTGCAGGTGGTGGACTGGGCGACGCTGGTGCAGCGTCGCAACGATCCCAAACTCTGGGACGTGTATTTCACGCACTCGGGGCTGTTCCCTGAGCCCATGGTCTCGCCGCCGCAGATGGGCGACGATGCCCCAGGCTGGTGGGACAGCCCGGCCAAAAAACAACACCTGGCGGCCTTCAACCAGGAAGCCGACCTGGGCAAGCGCGCGGCGCTCTGGGGGCGCGTGCAGCAGCTGGTCTATGACGAGGTGCCGTTCATGGAGTTGGGCAAGTTCAATGCCCTGTCGGCGCGGTCGAGCAAGCTGCAAGGCTATGTGCCACTGGTCTGGCCGTTCTTCTGCAACGTGCGACTGGGCTGAACAGGGGCCGCAAGATGCTTCGCTTTCTGATCCGGCGTCTGGCCGGTGCCTTGATGGTGCTCGCCCTGGTGGCGGTGCTGGTCTTCCTGCTGACCCGGCTCGCCTCGGGCGACCCGGTGGCCCTGTTGCTCGGTGATCAGGCCACGGCGGCCGACATCGCCCGCGTGCGCACCGAGTATGGGCTGGATCGCCCCTTGGGCACCCAGTTTCTGCTGTGGCTGGCCCAGGTCGCCCAGGGCAACCTGGGTGAGTCGCTGTTTCTGCAACGCCCGGTGACCCAGGCCTTGCTGGAACGTGCCGAGCCCACCTTGTTCCTGGCCGGTTTTGCCGTGCTGGTGGCGGCCCTGATCGGCATCCCCTGCGGCACGGTGGCCGCCGTCTGGCGCGGGCATTGGGCCGACCAGCTGCTCAGTGGTGTGGCCATGTTGGGGGCGAGCGTGCCCAGCTTCTGGCTGGGGCTGTTGTTCATGCAGTTCTTTGCCGTCAAGCTCGGATGGTTTCCGGCCTCGGGCTATGGCGACCCCGACACGCCCCTGCTGGAGCGACTGCACCACCTGGTGCTGCCAGCCCTGGTGCTGGGGCTGTTGAACTCGGCCTTGATCATCCGCTTCACGCGGGCCTCGGTGCTCGACATCCTCGGCGAGGACTATGTGCGCACGGCGCGGGCCAAGGGCCTGCCCGAACACCACATTCTGTGGCACCACGTGCTGCGAAACGCCCTGGTGCCCATCGTCACCGTGCTGGGGTTGACGCTGGCGCTGATGATTGGCGGGGCGGTGGTGACCGAGACGGTTTTCAACCTGCCGGGCGTGGGCAATCTGGTGGTGCGTGCGGTGCTGCGTCGCGATTACCCCGTGATTCAGGGCACCTTGCTGGTGATCGCTGCGGTGTATGTCTTGATCAACCTGGGGGTCGACCTGTTGTACACCGTGGTCGACCCGCGCATTCGCCTGGAGGCCAAATGACGACCTTGCAAGCCATGGGGAGCCCGGCCTCGGCCTGGCGTCAGGTGTTGGGGCGCCTGTTTCGCAGGCGCGTGGTGCTGCTGGCGGCCGTGTTGCTGGGCGTGGTGGTGGCGGTGGCCTCGGTTTGGCCGGTCCTGTCGAGCGCCGACCCCGGTGCCATTGAGATCAGCGCGCGCCTTCAAGCCCCGTCAGCCGTGCATTGGGCAGGCACCGACGAACTGGGCCGTGATGTGTGGCTGCGCATCGTGCATGGGGCCCGGTTCTCGCTGTTGATCGGCTCGGTGACGGCGGCAGGGGCGGTGGTGCTGGGCACCTTGCTGGGCCTGTTGGCCGGCTACTTCAGGCGGCTTGATGCGCCTCTGATGCGACTGGTGGACGCGATGATGTCGTTCCCGGACATCCTGCTGGGCATTGCGCTGGTGGCGATTCTGGGGCCTTCGCTGTGGAACGTGGTGTTGGCCCTGGTCATCGTCTACACCCCGCGGGTCGCCCGCGTGGTGCGGGCCGCCACCCTGGTGCTGCGGGAGCTGCTGTTCATCGACGCGGCCCGGGCCCTGGGGGTGCGCACACCCTGGATTCTGTGGCGCCACATCCTGCCCAATCTGGCCTCGCCGATCCTGGTGCAACTGACTTTCATCTTTGCCTATGCCATTTTGTGCGAGGCCGGGTTGTCGTTTCTGGGGGTGGGCGTGCCGCCCGAGATCCCGACCTGGGGCACGATGATCGCCGGCAGCATCGACTATGCCGACCGTGCCCTCTGGGTGATTCTTTATCCGGGTCTGGCCATTGTCTTCACGGCCTTGTCGCTGCAGGTGCTGGGTGACGGCGTGCGCGATCTGCTGGACCCCAAACTGAGGAAGGCCGCATGAACAAGCCGCTTGAGAGTTGCCAGCCACGTCTGGAGGTGCTGGGTCTGTCCACCTCGTTCGGGACGCCCGAGGGGCGCATCCAGAGCGTGGCCGACGTGTCTTTTCAGATTCCGGCCGGCCAGACCCTGGCCCTGGTGGGCGAGTCGGGCTCCGGCAAATCGGTGACCAGTCTGTCGCTGATGGGGCTGCATGCACGCAGCGCTCGTCCCGAAGTGGCCGGCGAAGCCTGGTTTGTGCGTCGTGATGGACAGCGTGTCAATCTGCTGGCCCTGCCCGAGGCCGAGATGCGGCGCCTGCGGGGCAACGAGGTGGCCATGGTCTTTCAGGAGCCCATGACCAGCCTGAACCCGGTGCTGACGGTGGGTGAGCAGATCGCCGAATCGGTGCGCCTGCACAAGGGGCTGGATCGGCGGGCCGCTTTGGCCAGAGCGCGTGAAATGCTGGATTGGGTCGAGATCCCAGCCGCTGCGCAACGCTTGGGCGAGTACCCGCATCAACTGTCTGGCGGCATGCGTCAGCGCGTGATGATCGCTTTGGCCATGGCCTGTGAACCCAGCCTGCTGATTGCCGATGAGCCGACAACAGCACTGGACGTGACCATTCAGGCCCAGATCCTGGCCTTGATGGGGCGACTGCAACAGCAGACCGGCATGACGATGCTGTTCGTGACGCACAACCTGGGCGTGGTGGCGCAGTACGCCGATCACGTGGCCGTGATGTATGCCGGGCGCATTGTGGAGTCGGCCCCCGTGCAGGCCCTGTTTGGTGCCCCGACCCACCCCTACACCCAGGGGCTGCTGGCCTGCCTGCCCGGCATGGCGCGGCGCCAGGCCGAACGGGCGGGCACGGCGTTGGCGGGCCAGGCAGGCGGGCGGCAACGCCTGGTGGCCATCCCGGGCCAGGTGTCCAGCCCCTTGGCGCCGCCGCCGGGCTGTGCCTTCGGGCCGCGCTGCAGCCAGCGCGAGGCCGCGTGCGAGTTGCAGGTGCCCGAGTTGCGGGCCTTGAGCGGGCAGCGGCAGTCCCGGTGCATCCTTTCCAACCGCGAGGTCACGGCATGAGCACGATCTTGAATCCCCACGCAGCGCCGCCCTTGCTTGACATCCGGGGCCTGAGCAAGCATTTTGGCGCCGGGCCGCATCCGGTCCGGGCCGTCAGCGATGTGAGCTTTTCAATCGCTCGGGGCGAGACCCTGGGCCTGGTCGGCGAGTCGGGCTCGGGCAAGAGCACGATCGGGCGCCTGATCACGCGCCTGCTCGACCCGAACGCCGGACAAATGCTTTACCAGGACAGCCAGCAGGGTCCAACCGACCTGGCCGCCTTGAGTGCGGCGGCCTATCGCCCCCTGCGCGCCCGGCTGCAGATCATCTTCCAGGACCCCTATGCCAGCCTGAACCCGCGCATGCGCATTCGCCAGGTGCTGGGCGAGGCCCTGGACACCCATGGGCTGGCCCGCGGTGCGGCCCGCGAGCCGCGCATCCAGGAGCTGCTGCAGCAGGTGGGCTTGCGCCCCGAACATGCCGATCGCCTGCCTCACGAGTTTTCGGGGGGCCAGCGCCAGCGCATCGGGATTGCCCGTGCGCTGGCGGTGCAACCGGAGTTCATCGTGGCCGACGAGCCCCTGTCGGCCCTGGATGTGTCCATCCAGGCCCAGGTGGTCAACCTGCTGGGCGACCTGAAAGAGCAGCTGGGCCTGACGCTGCTGTTCATTTCACACGACCTGGATGTGGTCGAATACCTCTGCGACCGGGTGGTGGTGCTGTACCTGGGGCGGGTGATGGAGATGGCCCCCACGGCCACGCTGTACAGTCGCCCCCGGCACCCGTACACGCAGGCCTTGTTGGCGGCGGCCCCGGTGCTGGATCCGACGCAGCGCCGCACGATCACCCCCTTGAAGGGTGATCTGCCCAGCCCTGCCCATCCGCCCTCGGGTTGCGTGTTCCGTACCCGGTGTCCGCAGGCTGAGGCCCGTTGTGCCGAATCTGCAACCCCCTTGCGCGAAGTGTCCGCAGGCCATTGGACGGCTTGCTGGAGAGATGAATGAGCTCTTTGATTCCCGACACCCTGTTGGCTGGCTTCACCCTGACAGGGGGCTACAAAAACTTTCCCCAGGCCGCACCGGCCACACCGGCTGCAGCGCTGGGCCAGCTGAACTGGCAATTGCTGAACGACGACCTGCCTTACCCGATGGCCGTGTTGAGCGAAGCCGCCTTGCGCCACAACCTGGCCTGGATGCAGCGCTACGCCAACGACCGCGGGGTGCATTTGGCGCCGCATGGCAAGACCAGTTTGTCACCCGAACTGTTCGCCCTGCAACTGCAGGCGGGTGCCTGGGGACTGACCTTTGCCACCGTCTATCAGGCGGCCGTGGGCGTGGCGGCAGGGGCCCGACGGGTGATCATTGCCAACCAGGTTCTGGCCGATGCCGATCTCGATGGCTTGCAGGCCCTGCGGGGGCAGCACCCCGATCTGCGGGTCTGGTTTCTGGTCGACTCGATCGCCCAACTTGCCCTGATCGAAGACTGGGCTGCCCGCCGCAGCGCGGTGCAGCCTTTCGATGTGCTGCTGGAGGTGGGCATTGCCGGTAAACGCACCGGCTGCCGTAGCCTGGAAGAAGCGCTGACCCTGGCGCGCGCCCTGGCGGCTTCGAAGGCCGTGCACCTGGGGGGCATCGAGTGCTACGAGGGCGGCGCGGCCATCGGTGACAACGCCCACGACAGCCGTGAGGTCACCGATCTGGTGCGCCGGGTGCTGGCCATCGCACGGGCCTGCGATTCGGAGGGGCTGCTGGCGGGCGACCAGATCCTGCTGACGGCAGGAGGCTCGGCGGTGTTTGATCTGGTCTTGCCTCTGTTGCAGGCGCAAGGCCTGTCGCGCCCGGTGTGGGGTGTTCTGCGCTCAGGCTGTTACATCACCCATGACCATGGCAACTACCAGCGCTTTTTGAAGCTGCTGGAGCAGCGTGAGGGCCTGGCGGATTCGCTGCAGCCCGCCCTGACCGTGTGGGCCTTGGTGCAGTCGGTGCCTGAGCCAGGCCTGGCCTTGCTGTCGTGTGGCCGCCGGGATCTGTCCTACGACCTGGAGATGCCCGTGCCCTTGCGCATCGCCGCTCGTGGCGTGCGCAACCTGCTGCAGGCACAGGCGGTACCGGCCGATTGGCGCATCGAGTCCCTCAACGACCACCACGCCTACCTGCGTTTCGATCCCGCTGGCCCTTGCCCGGTGGTGGGTGATCGGGTGGCCCTGGGGATCTCACATCCCTGCACCACGTTCGACAAATGGCGCTGGATGCCCGTGCTCGACGAGCAGGGGCGCGTTGTTTCTGCCATCAGCACCCATTTTTGAGGCCACCGGCGAATGTCTGAATTTACCCACCCCAGCCTGCTGCGGCAGATGCGTGATCGGCAGGCTGACCTGCCTGAGGCCCAACGCCGTGTGGTGCAACTGGTATTGTCTGACCCCCGCGCTGCGGTGGCCGCCACGGTCGAGCAACTGGCCCAGCAGGCGGGTGTGTCCATGCCCACCATCGTGCGCACGGCGCGCAGTTTTGGGCACGACTCGGTGCGCGAGTTCATGGTCAGCCTGGCTCAAGACCTGGCGGTCACGGGGTCGCACCTGCATCGCTCGGTGTTGAACGAGGACTCGGGCTCGGACGTGGCCAGCAAGATCATCCATGCGGCGGTGTCGTCGCTGACCGATCTGGGGCGCCGCATCAACCCCGACCGGATGGACCAGGTGGTGGAAAAACTGGCTGCGGCCTCACGCATCGATTGCTACTCGGTGGGGGCAGCTTCGACCTTCATGGCCAGCGAGTTGCAAAGCCGGCTGTTCCGCCTGGGGCGGCCGGCCCATGCCATTTTCGATGCGCATCAGCAACTGGTGTCGGCGCACACCCTGGGGCCGCAAGGCGTGGCCTTTGTCGTGTCCCATGTGGGGCGCATGCCCTACACCCTGGAGGCCGCCCGCTTTGCCCAGTCGCGCGGTGCCACCGTGGTGGCACTGACCCAGCCCGGAACTCCTTTGGCGGACATGGCCGACCTGCTGCTCGATGTGTCGGTACCGCCGGACGCTGTCATGCGGGTGGGCACGGAGGCCTACCTGGCTCACCTCGTCATGATCGAAATCCTGACCGTGCGCCTGGCCCAGAAAATGGGCCCGGTGGCCACCCAGGGCCTGCAGCAGTTCCGGCAACTGCTGGAGCAGCATGGCTTTGACAGTGCCGAATTTATCGGCATGAACCCCGATGAGCGCCGCCATGCCGACTGATCGAGCCGATGCCACCTTGTTGCGCCAGGGCCTGATCGTCGACGGCACGGGCCGCGCGGGCTATGTGGGCGACCTGTTGATCGTGGGCGATCGGCTGGTGGCTGTGGGCCAGGTCCCGCCCCCCCTGCTGGCCGACCATCCGGCTTGCCGCGAGGTGGATTGCCGGGGCAGGGTGCTCGCCCCCGGGTTCATCGATGTCCACACCCATGACGATGCGGCGGTGCTGGATCACCCGGCCATGCTGCCCAAACTGTCCCAGGGCGTGAGCACGGTGATCGTGGGCAACTGCGGGATTTCACTGGTGCCGGTGCTCAGCCAGGAGCCGCCGGGCCTGCTCAAGCTGCTCGGCCCGCACCAGTTTCGGCATCCGCGCATGAGCGACTATGCGGCGGCCGTGGGGCAGGCGCAGCCCGCCGTCAACGTGGCCGCGCTGGTGGGGCACAGCGCGCTGCGCATTCGCCACATGGATGATCTGAGCCGGCCCGCCAATGCGTCAGAACGCGCTGCCATGCAGGCCGATCTGCAAGACGCCATGGCCGCGGGGGCACTGGGGCTTTCGTCCGGGGTGTTCTACCAGGAAGCCTATGCCGCTGATCAGGACGAACTGGTGGCCTTGGCCAGCGTGGCGGCCCGGGCTGGTGGCGTGTATGCCACCCACATCCGGGATGAGCTCGACGCCATCCTGCCCGCCCTGCTGGAGGCCGCGGGCACGGCACGTCAGGCCGGTTTGCCCCTGGTGATCTCGCACCACAAATGCGCCGGCCCGGCCAATTGGGGCCGCACCCGTGAAACCCTGCCCCTGCTGGAGTCCTTGGCCCGCGAGCAGGAACTGGGTCTGGACGTCTACCCTTACACCGCCGGTTCGACCGTGCTGCGCAGCGATCTGGTGGATGGTGTCATTGACATTCTCATCACCGGCAGCGTCCCGCACCCCGAGATGGCGGGCCGGCACCTGGCAGACATTGCCCGCGAATGGGGCCTGAGCCAAGTGCAGGCCTGCGAGCGCCTCATGCCCGGCGGCGCCTGCTATTTTCAAATGCATCAGGACGACGTGGATCGGGTGGTGACCCACCCGCTGTCCATGATCGGTTCAGACGGCTTGCCCCACGACGAACGTCCGCACCCGCGGCTATGGGGGGCTTTTCCACGCGTGCTGAGCCGCTATTGGCGCGACACCGGGATGCTGAGCCTGGAGTTGGCGATCCACAAGATGACTGGCCTGTCGGCACGCCGTTTCCGCATGGCCGATCGGGGAGAACTGCGCCCAGGTGCCCATGCCGATGTGGTGCTGCTTGACCCGGCACGGGTGCGTGACCGGGCCACCTTCGAGCAGCCCCAGCAGTTCAGCGAGGGCATTGAGCAGGTGTGGGTCAATGGCGTGCTGAGTTTTGTGGGCGGAGAGGCTCAGGAACGGGCCCGTGCCGGCCGCTTTTTGCCGCGCAGGGCTGAATGAGGGGCAATTGATCGGCCTCGGAGGGCGGCGTCGAGAAAAGGGGCTTCCTTTGGGGCTGGCAAGCCCGATCGGCCGCCGGCCTGTTGGTGCCGCTCCCATCCCTTGGATGTGTAAATATTTTGGCGATTTTTGAGCCATTACGGCAAAATAACTTCACCATGGCTAAAAAGACTGCCCCGCTCCTCCCGTCTGTTGACGAGCTGCTTCGGCAGTTTGGGGAGCGCCTGCGGCTTGCACGGCTGAGAAGGCAGCTTTCGGCAAAGCAAGTGGCTGAGCGTGCCGGGATGTCTCCGATGACTTTGCGCAGCCTTGAACGCGGAGGCGCCGGCGTGACCATGGGGGCCTACCTTGCGGTCATGCAGGTGCTTGGGATTGAAGGCGATCTCGATCTTTTGGCAAGGGCCGATCCCCTTGGGCGAGCGCTGCAGGACGCACGGCTACACCCCGCAGTCAGTGCCACACGGCGGATTGCCGGACCGCTGACGAGGCGATTGTCCAATTCCTCAGCAAGCGATGGAGGTCGGTCCCAGTTGGGCCCGCCGATTCCCTCAGCTCAGACAGAACCCGGTCAGCCTGCTGGGCCCACGCCGGCTGTCGAGGCAGACCTTGAGGGCTGGATCGAGCACGGCGACTTCGCCAGTGCCGATGCGCTGTCCAGCCTCATCGCCAAGGCTGTCACGCCTGCTAAGGCAGGCTGCTGATCCCATGAGCACCCCCATGGCCGTCTACGCGGATTGGGTGGGGCTCGATGGGCCGACGCGGCTTGGATGGCTGTACGCCCGACGTGGCGCGGGGCGTGAAGTGTTCGAGTTCGCCTTTGAGCCGTCCGCATTGGCTGACCGCGGTTTTCAGGGCTTGCACCTGGATCCGCGGCTGGGGCTGTTCGAAGGACCTCAGCACCCACCGCAAGGACATGAGATTTTTGGTGTCTTCGCCGATTCGAGCCCCGATCGATGGGGGCGGGTGCTGATGCGGCGGCGTCTTGAGAGAGCTCAGCGCGCCGGCACCGTCGACAAGACGGTGCGTTTGTACGAGTCGGATTACCTGCTGGGCGTGCACGACACCTACCGCTCAGGGGCGCTGCGTTTCAAGCTGGACGGTGAAGGAGAATTTCTGGACAACCAGCACGGAAGCGCCGCACCACCCTTCGTCAAACTGCGCGAATTGGAGGCGGCCAGCCTGGCATTGGAGCGTGACGAGGACAACACAGCCGCTGCGGCTGACGACTGGCTGCGCCTGTTGATCGCGCCCGGCGGTTCTCTGGGCGGTGCGCGTCCCAAGGCCAGTGTGGTCGATCCGCAAGGCCAGCTATGGATTGCGAAATTTCCCAGCGTTCGAGACGAGCACGACGTCGGGGCCTGGGAATTGGTGCTTCAGACCCTGGCCAAGGCGTGCGGCCTGCGCGTTGCCACCAGCCTGGGGCGCAGGTTTGCGAGTGCGCATCACACCTTTTTGGTGAAGCGCTTTGATCGCACGCCACAAGGGAGGCTGCACTTTGCCTCTGCGATGACGCTGACAGGGCACCTCGATGGCGAAGACGCGTCGACGGGGGTGAGCTATTTGGAGATCGCACGGGTGCTGATCGAGCAGGGTTGCCAGCCAGCCGCTGACTTGCGCGAGTTGTGGAGCCGGATCGTGTTCAACATGCTGGTGTCCAACACCGACGATCACCTGCGCAACCACGGATTCATCTGGGTTCCAGGCAAGGGCTGGCGGCTGTCCGAGGTCTACGACATGAACCCTGTCCCGGACTCGTTGGGCTTGAAGCTCAATGTGGGGCCAACCGACAACTCGCTTGATCTTGAGCTGGCCCGATCGGTTGCTGGCTACTTTCGGGTCTCACTGAAACAGGCGGACGAGATCATTTTGCGGTGCAAAAACGTCGTGAGCCAGTGGCCGGCGATCGCCCAGGGTTTGAAAATTCCTGATCGCGAGCAGCTGCGGATGGCCGGTGTGTTCAAACTCGCGCTGTCGCCTTGATGGCTCAGGCAGGCGTAGGCTGCCTGCCTGCCTGCCTGCCTGCCTGCCTGCCTGCCTGCCTGCTAGGCGCTGCGCAGCGGATCGGCCTCTTGGGCCTGCGGGCGCTGGCCCTTGGCGTCAGCTGTTGGTGGTCTTTGGATCAACTCGATCTTGTACCCATCCGGATCCGTCACAAAGGCGATCACGGTGCTGCCGCCCTTGACCGGGCCGGCCTCGCGCGTGACGTTGCCACCGGCGGCCTTGATCTTGTCGCAGGCGGCGTAGGCGTCGGGCACGCCCAGGGCAATGTGGCCGTAGGCCGTGCCCAGCTCATAGCTTTCCACGCCCCAGTTGTAGGTCAGCTCCAGTTCGGCGTGTTCGGGGTTGCGGCCGTAGCCCAGGAAGGCCAGCGAGTACTTGTACTCGGGGTTTTCCGAGGTGCGCAGCAATTGCATGCCCAGCACCTGGGTGTAGAAATCAATCGAGCGCTGGAGGTTGCCAACGCGAAGCATGGTGTGCAGAAACCGCATTCGGGGGTCCATCAAAAGGCAAAGACAAGGTGCTTATTCTGCGGCTTTCTGCCTTGTTCAGCGTGGGGGCAGGTCGAACACCAGGCAGGTTGTGGTGGCATGGGCGTACAAGGTGCCATCAGGCCCCACCAGACGCGCCTCGGCCGTGGCCAGTTGGCGCCCGCAGTGGATGACGCGGCCCTCGGCGCGCACCCGGCTGATCTTGGGGGTGATGGCCTTGACCAGATTCACCCCCAGTTCGGCCGTGGTGTAGCCCCGGCCAGGCAGCATGCAGGTGTGCACCGCGCAACCCAGAGCCGAGTCGAGCAGGGTGGCAAACCAGCCCCCATGCACCGTGCCCATGGGGTTCAGGTGCTGCTGTCGGGGCGTGCCCTGGAACACGGCGCGGCCCTGGGTGGCCTCGATGATGAGAAAATCCAGCGTGCTTGCGATTTCGGCATAGGGCAGGGTGCCTTCCAGCATGGCCTGCATCTGCTGCAGGCCTGTCTTGCCGGCGATCTGCTCGGGGCGGGCCACGCCGGGGCCGGCACCTTGGTCCAGTTGGGCGCGGATGGCGGCTTCTTCTTGCAGCCAGCGCTGCAGCGTGGCTTCAGCAGAGTCTGCCGTAGGATGGGCGTCGGCGTGGCTGCTGGGTGGGTTGGCAGTGCGCATGGTCGAACTCCGTTAAATATTGCAGATGCAATTATTGCAAATACAATGAACTCATGAACAAGCGCACCCCCTCCGAAACTGTCAAGGACGCGACAGCCCGTCCGCAGGGCTGCACGAATTTCAAGCTGCGCCGCCTGATGCGACAGGTAGCCCAGCATTACGACGCGCAGATGAGTTCTTGCGGCTTGAAGACCACCCAATATTCCCTGTTGAGCACGGTGGATCGGCTGGGACCCATCCAGCCTTCCGAGCTGGCGCGCAGCATGGCCATGGATGCCTCAACGCTCACACGCAATCTGCGCCCGCTCATGGACGCGGGCTGGCTGCTGCTGGGCCCGGGTCAGAATGCCCGCAGTCGCCTGGTGCACATCACCGAGGCCGGGCGGGAAAAACGACGTGAAGCTCAGGCGCTCTGGAAGGTGGCCCAACTCGGCCTGAACGAGATGCTGGGCGAGGCCACCGTGGTGGCACTGCACGGGTTGATCGACGACTGCATGGAACTTCTGGTCGAGCCGGCCGCCGAGCCGGTGGCGGCTGAGCAGGCAGCCGGGGCTTGAGCGTCAGGCCCGGGGTTCAGGCAGCGACGGTGTAGTTGAGCGTCATGCGGCCCCCGTCGGCCACGACGATCTCGCCGGTCACATAGCTGGAGGCATCGCTGGCCAGCCAGGCCACCACGTCGGCCATCTCTTCAGGCGTGCCCAGGCGTTTCAATGGGGTGCGGCTCATGATGCGGCGCCGGGCCTCGTCACTGGTCAGCACCGATTGGGCGGCCAGCTCGGTGGCGATGGTGCCCGGGGCCACGGCATTGACGCGGATGCCCTGATCGGCCAGGGCCAGGGCCATCACCCGGGTGAGCTGGTTGATGCCCCCCTTGCTCACGTTGTAGCTGGCAATGGTCGGAATGGTCAGTACGCCATTGACCGAGCTCATGTTGATGATCGACCCGGGGGCCCGTTCGGGGGTGGTGCTGGCCTGCTGCACCATGGCGCGCGCGACCGCCTGGCCGACCAGGAATGCGCCCTTGAGGTTGACGTCGAGCACAGCATCGAAGTCGGCTTCGGTGATGTCCAGAAAATCGGCGGCCTTGAAGATGCCGGCGTTGTTGACCAGGATGTCAATGCGGCCATGGGCCTGCAGTGTGGCCGCCACCAGGGCCTCAACGTCGGCCTTGCGGCTGACGTCGCAGTGCACATACAGGGCGCCGGTCTCGGCCGCCAGGGCCTGACCGCGGGCATCGGCCACGTCGGCGATCACGACCTGGGCCTGTTCACGAACAAAGCGGCGCACACAGGCCTCGCCGATGCCTTGCGAGCCACCGGTGACGATGGCCACACGGCCTTGCAGGCCGAACGAGATGGAAGCGTTGTGAGAAGTCATCGGGGCATGCTAACAGCTTGTCCTTTTGCGCTGGACCGGGCCCGCAGGCGCTATGCTCGGCGCTCATTTCAGCCTCCGGGCTCCCTTTCAGATGTCACCCTTGATCCAAACCGATGCCGCCAGCGGCCAGTCCAGTTTCACCCGCGTGGTGTTGGCCACCGGCGCCGATGGCCGTGCCTATTTTCACGAAGAGTCGCTGCCGTTGAGCGAAGGCAAGCCGGCCTCGCAACTCAGCCCCTTCATGAGTGCCCAGGGTTACCAGTTGCGCCACAGCCCGGTGGGGTTCCGCAGTGATTTCCATTGCACCGGTGAGCCACAGTGGGTGTTCATTCTGCAGGGGCAGATGGAAATCGGCCTGCAGGGCGGGGTCTCGCGGGTGTTCGGGCCCGGGCAGCACTTCTACTCGGCCGACACCTTGCCGGCAGGCGAGGTGTTTGACCCTGTCGTGCACGGCCATTGGAGCCGGCAGGTGGGCCCGGATCCTCTGGTGACCGTGTTCCTGCGCGACTGAGCTTGGGGGCCCGAAGGCCCTGGCCTCAGGGCCGGTAATCCTCGGGCAGGCGCAGGCGCAGCAGCGCGCGCACAAAGCCGTGGTCGGACCGGGTACGGCTGTGCCCCTCGTTGAGGTGGTCGGTGAAGTACTGGATGCGGCGCACATCGCCCAGGCTGAAACGGCCTTCGGCCAGAAAGCCCTCGCTGACCAGGATCTGGTCCAGCACCTCGGGGCGGCCCTGGTGGATGTGGGAATAGGCCACGTCCTTGCGCAGTGCCATCTCGCTTTGCACGTCGTAGGCATTGAACAAGGCCAGGCGGCGTGCCGACTTGTCGTAGGCCACCTCGGAGGTGGCCGCCACCAATTGAGTGGTGACGCTGGTCGGGCTGTCGTTGAAGTCGCCCACCATCACCAGCGGGGCGTTGTCGGTGTTCAGCAGGTCCACCACCAGGCCGCGCAAGGCGGCGGCCTCGGCCCCTCGCATCATCAGCGAGCGCAAGGTGGCCAGGGCCATGATCTTGGGGTCGTCACGGTCTTCCAGCGACCGGCCTTGCTCGTCAAGCAGGAAGCGCGGGCGTTTGGATTTGAGGTGCACATTGAGCAGGCGGATGCGCTGCCCATGCTTCATGCGCAACACGGCCAGCAGAGGTGGGCGCTCGAATTGCCCGTGCACGCCGCAGCCCGGGATGTCCAGGGCCTGGGGCAGGGCATAGTCGGTGAGCGAACGGATCTCTTCCACCCCCAGGCGCGTGGCCAGGCCCAGCCGGGGTGTGCCGCTGGCCCCCTGCTGGTGAGCGTTGTTCTCGGCACCGGGAACGCGGATCTCGTTGTAGTGCAGCTTGCTGCGGTGGATCGCCCCTTTGAAGGCGGCCTCGTCCCACACCTCTTGCACCGCCAGGATGTCGGCGTTCAGCGTGGCAAAGCGCTCACCCAGCCAGGCGAGTTTGTGTTCAAACTCGTGCTGGGTATAGGGATCTTGGTTGGGGTAGTAAACCCGGCCAGGGTTGGCCAGGTTGAGCACATTGCAGGTCGCCACCGAGAGGGTGGCGTACCGGGTGCTGCCGGAGGAGCCGGAAGGGGGGGCCAGGTCTTTCGACATGGCGCCGATCAACGACCGAACGAACGACCACCGCCGGAGCGGTTGCCACCGAAGCCACCGCCACCGCCGGAGCGGCCACCGCCACCACCACCACCACCGAAGCCGCCGCGACCACCGCGGCCGCCCCGGCCGCGATCGGCCATGCTGTCGACGCTGGTGCGCATCGGGTCGGGCTGGCCCGCAGGCGTGCTGCGCTGCGCGGGCACGGCACGGCCGGTCAGGCTGGCCAGTGCGGCCGAGGCGTCATGACGAACGCCGGCCTGGCTTTCAAATCGGTCAGCGCCTCCCCCCCCGCCTTGGCGGGGGCCACGTGGGCCTTGGCCGTGGCCCGGGGCACGTGGCGGACGCGGTGCCTGGGCGCGTTGTTGAGCACCGCCTTCACCCTGGCCGTCGCGGGCCGGGCGGCCACCACGGGGGCCTTGACCTTGGCCGTTGCCGTTGCGCTGGCCGCCACCGGCAGCACCGCCGCCTTGGCCACGACCACCGCCGCCATTGCCATTGCCATTGCCTTGGGCGGCACCGTTGCCGCCACCTTGGCCGGCTTTGTTCTCGCGGATGCGCTGCATCATTTCGGCGCGCGCGGCCTTGGCCGCAGCGGCCATGACTTCACGGCTCGGCGGCTTGCCAGCCCCGCCCCAGATGGTCTGGCGGCCCATGGCGATGGGCTCGGCCCGCTCGCCGGGTTCGGGCCCGAAGCCGTCGATGATCTTGACGTCGATGTTCTGCTTGGTGAAGCGCTCGATGTCCTGCATGAAGCCTTCTTCGTCCAGGCAGACCAGGCTCACGGCCTCGCCGCTGGCGCCGGCGCGGCCGGTGCGGCCGATGCGGTGCACATAGTCTTCGCTGACGTTGGGGATTTCGTAGTTCACCACGTGCGGCAGTTCATCGATGTCGATGCCGCGGGCCGCGATGTCGGTGGCCACCAGGGCGCGGATGTCGCCGCTCTTGAAGCCCTGCAGGGCCTGGGTGCGGGCGCTCTGGCTCTTGTTGCCGTGCAGCGCCATGGCCTTGATGCCATTCTTGGTCAGGTATTCGGCCACGTTGTTGGCGCCGAACTTGGTGCGGGTGAACACCAGCACCTGGCTCCAGTTGTGTTCCTGGATGATGTGGGTCAACAGGGCTTTCTTTTTGCCGCGGCCCACCGGGTGGATCACCTGGGTGATGCGTTGCACGGTGGTGTTGCGCGGGGTCACCTGGATGCTTTGCGGGTTGCGCAGCAAGGTGGCGGCCAGGTCGCGGATCTCGTCGCTGAAGGTGGCCGAGAACAGCAGGCTCTGCTTTTCCTTGGGCACCAGGGCCAGCACCTTCTTCACGTCGTGGATGAAGCCCATGTCGAGCATGCGGTCGGCTTCGTCCAGGATCAGGATCTGCACGTTGGACAGGTCCAGGTGACCTTGCTGTTGCAAGTCGAGCAGGCGGCCCGGTGTGGCCACCAGGATGTCGACGCCGCGCTTGAGGGTGCTGATCTGCGGGTTCATGCCCACGCCGCCGAAGATGACGGCCGAGCTCAGTTGCAGGTATTTGCCGTAGTCGCGCACCGACTCTTCCACCTGGGCCGCGAGTTCGCGGGTGGGGGTGAGCACCAGGGCGCGGATGCCGACGCCGCCGGTGCGGTTGGTGGCACGGTTGCCCAGGCTCAGCTTGTGCAGCACGGGCAGGGTGAAAGCGGCGGTCTTGCCGGTGCCAGTCTGGGCACCTGCCAGCAGATCCTGGCCTTCAAGCACAGCGGGAATGGCCTGTGCCTGAATCGGGGTTGGGTTTTCGTAGCCTTGTTCGCTAACGGCTTTGAGAATCGCCGGAGCGAGGTTCAGATCGTCAAAAGTCATGGTGTGGTGCCCTTGCCGGGCACTGGGGAATCGGCCTGTCCAGGCGCTTGGCAGCGCTGGGCCAGTCTAGGCAGATGAACTTCAGGGTGGGTCAGGCAAGGGCTTGGTTCAGGCCCTTCTGGCCCGCAGCAGATCGCTGATGTTGCGTTTACTGGTGAGCGCAACGAGGGGGATTGTCGCATGAGTCGATAATCACGGATTGAATCGTCACTTTTTCCATCAAAGCAGAACATGGCCCAATACGTTTTTTCCATGAACCGAGTCGGCAAGATCGTGCCGCCCAAGCGTCAGATCCTGAAGGACATTTCGCTGAGCTTCTTCCCGGGCGCCAAGATCGGCGTGCTGGGCTTGAACGGCTCGGGCAAGTCGACCCTGCTGAAGATCATGGCCGGCATCGACAAGGAGATCGAGGGCGAAGCCATCCCCATGGCCGGGCTGAAGATCGGCTACCTGCCCCAAGAGCCCCAACTCGATCCCGAACAAACCGTGCGCGAGTCGGTTGAAAGCGGCATGGGTGAGATCAAGGCCGCCCAGCAGCGCCTCGAAGAGGTGTATGCCGCCTACGCCGAGGAAGACGCTGATTTCGATGCCCTGGCCGCCGAACAGGCCAAGCTGGAGGCCATCATCGCCACCGCTGGCGACGCCTCCGACCACCAGCTTGAAATCGCGGCCGACGCGCTGCGCCTGCCGGCCTGGGATGCCGTGATCGGCAAGCTCTCGGGGGGTGAAAAGCGCCGCGTGGCGCTGTGCCGCCTGCTGCTGTCCAAGCCCGACATGCTGCTGCTCGACGAACCCACCAACCACTTGGACGCCGAATCGGTCGACTGGCTGGAGCAGTTCCTGGCCCGCTTCTCGGGCACCGTGGTGGCCATCACCCACGATCGCTACTTCCTGGACAACGCCGCCGAGTGGATTCTGGAACTCGACCGGGGCCACGGCATTCCCTACAAGGGCAACTACAGCACCTGGCTGGACCAGAAGCAGTCTCGCCTGGAGTCCGAGCAAAAGGGCGAAGAAGCCCGTGCCAAGGCGCTCAAGAAAGAACTGGAATGGGTGCGCCAGAACGCCAAGGGCCGTCAGGCCAAGAGCAAGGCCCGCATTGCCCGCTTCGAAGAACTGAGCGATTACGAATACCAGAAGCGCAACGAAACTCAGGAAATCTTCATTCCTGTGGCCGACCGCCTGGGCAGCCAGGTGATCGAGTTCAAGAACGTCAGCAAGTCCTTCGGTGACCGCGTGCTGATCGACAACCTCACTTTCAACATCCCGGCGGGTGCCATCGTCGGCATCATCGGCCCGAACGGCGCCGGTAAATCGACCCTGTTCAAGATGATCGCCGGCCGCGAGCAACCCGATTCGGGCGAAGTGGTGGTGGGTCAGACCGTCAAGATGGCCTATGTGGACCAGAACCGCGACGAACTGGCCAACGACAAGACCGTCTGGGAAGACGTGTCCGGTGGGCTGGACATCCTCACCGTGGGCAAGTTCCAGATGGCCAGCCGCGCCTACTGCGGTCGCTTCAACTTCAACGGTGGCGACCAGCAGAAAAAGGTGGGTCTGCTGTCGGGTGGTGAGCGCGGCCGTCTGCACCTGGCCAAAACCCTGATTGCCGGCGGCAACGTGCTGTTGCTGGACGAACCCTCGAACGACCTGGACGTGGAAACCCTGCGCGCCCTGGAAGATGCCTTGCTCGAATTCGCGGGCACCATCCTGGTCATCAGCCACGATCGCTGGTTCCTGGACCGCATCGCCACCCACATCCTGGCGGCCGAAGGCGACAGCCAGTGGAACTTCTTCGACGGCAACTACCAGGAGTACGAAGCCGACAAGAAGAAGCGTCTGGGTGAAGAAGGCGCCAAACCCAAGCGTGTCCGATTCAAGGCACTGAAATAAGCGTAAAAAACTGAAACAATGACGGGGCCCCATGGCCCCGTTTTTGTGTCGGGCCGGGCTGCACCCTAGGAGCCTACCCATGTCCGCCCAGCCGCCCAGCAGCCCGCCCTCTGCCGTGCTTCAGGAGTGTCTGGAAGATGCGCGTCGTGAGGCGCGCCTGTTGATCGAGAAGCTGGTCGATTTCACCCGCCACAACCTGCGTCAGCGCGAGAGCACCGGGCGCAGCTTCACCGACCGCAACGCGGTCACCGCGGCCATCGATGAATTGGGGCGCCATCAGCGGGTCTTGGTCGACGGCTTTGTGACCCGCGTCAACCAGGGGCTGCTGGAGTCGCCGCAGGCGACAACGGAAAAATCCCAGAGCCAGTCGCTGATGCAACTCAAGTTCGATCAGCTGGAGCTGATGGACGAGGATCAGGTGCAAAGCCGGGTGGAGTTGGCGCGGGCCTTGCAGATGACCCTGCACGCCGTGGACCCCACCTTGCCCGAGCTGAACACCTTGAGCTGCGCCTTGCAGGGCCTGCCGGTGGTGATTCCCGAGCGCAATCCCTTCCGGCCAGAAATGTATTTGCGTGCCCTTCAGCACTCGCTGGAGAGCGTGCCCGTGTCGGCGGCCGTGCGCATGGTCTGGACCCAGCAGATGTGCAGTCTGCTGGGCAAAGAGCTCAACGATTTCTACCGCTTTCTCAATCACAAGCTGCACCAGCGTGGCATCAAACCGGCGCTTTACACGGTTGCCCAGCAGGAGGGCAGCAACCGACCGGTCTATGTGCCGGAGGTGCTGCCCGCCGCGGCCCCGCCCTCAGCGGGTGTTGGCAGCGTTGCTCGAGGCCCGGGGGCCGGCACCGGCGTGGGCCGGGGGCAGGGCGGGCCGGCGGTGCGGGCGGGTTCGTCCGTTGATCGCTCTGCCACCGCAGGCGGATCGGTGCCGCCACGCCGCAGTGGCGCGGGGGCTCCGCCGCTCTACCTGGATGCCTTGCCACAGTCTCTGCCGGGCCCCCTGGGGCCGCGTGACGCGGACGAGGCCAGTGCGCTGACGGTTGATCAGTTGCGCCGCCTGCTGGCCAGCGATGGCAACAGCCGGGGAGCGGCGGGCCGTGGCGCCGGGCCGGATGCCTCGCGGCTGGAAAGCTTCGCCCAGCAATTCGAGCGGCAGTTTGAGGGCGAGCCGGATGAGGTGAACCACACTGACTTCGACAGCACGCTGCCGGCAGCCTTCGATGCCTTGAGCAACGAACGTGAGGTGAGCCAGGTTCTTCAGCGCCTGGCCCAGCGCCAGGGGGCGGTGGCTCCGGCAGGGCGCACGATCAGCGTGCGTGAACTGCGTGAACAACTGCGCCGACAAGGTCAGGAGGTGGGGCCGCTGGTGGCGCTGGAGGTGGTCGCCCTGATGATTGACAACATCACCCGCGACACACGGCTGCCACAGGTCGTGCGCCAGACCGTGCGTGAGTTGGAGACGCCACTGGCCCAGTTGGTGGTGGTGGATCAGCGTTTTTTCAGCGACAAGGCCCATCCGGCGCGCCGCCTGCTCGACGAACTGACCCAGCGCAGCCTGGCTTTCGAGAACGAGAACGCACCGGGTTTTGAGGCTTTCATGGCCCCGGTGCACCAGGTGGTGGCGATGCTGGGCAAGGCCGCCATGGATGGCCCGGGTCCGTTCGAGGTGGCGTTCAAGGAGTTGGAGCGTGCCTGGAACGAGCACCATGAGGCTGAGCGCCGCAAGCGTGATCTGGCGGTGAAGGCATTGCTGCATGCCGAGCAGCGCAATCTGCTGGCGATCCGCATGCGCCAGGAGATCAAGGGCCTGCCGGACCTGGCTCAGGTTCCTGCCGAGGTCAGTGAGTTCCTGTTGGGCCCGTGGGCACAGGTGATGGCGCAGGCCCGGTTGGGCGAGCGGGCTTCTGAGGGCGACCCTGGGCATTACCTCGCGCTGGTTGACGAACTGCTGTGGAGTGCTCAGCCCGTGCTCACGCGACGCAACCCGGGGCGTCTGACGCGGCTGATTCCCAGCCTGCTGGGCCGCCTGCGTGAGGGGCTGAAGACCATCGACTACCCGCCGGTGCAGACCAGCGCCTTTCTGGAAAAGCTGATCGTGCTGCACCAGGCGGGCTACCGCACGGGTGTGCTGCCGCCGCCGCCGGCCCCCGCTGAACTGCCGTCCACTGCGCCCAAGGCCCCCTCAGAGCCGCCACCGGGCAGGCCCGAAGCCATTGAACTGGATGACAACCCGGCCTGGCTGGCGCCGCAAGAGGCGCGGGACTCCGGGTTCCTGACATTGCCGTCCGAGCCACCTGCCCAGGACGATGCGCCGCCCCTGTTGCCGCCCCTGATCAACGAAGCGATGCCGGCCCTGGAGCTGGGCAACTGGGTCGAGATGAACACGGGCAAAGGTTGGCAACGCACCCAGCTGACCTGGGCCAGCCCACATGGCACCTTGTTTTTGTTCACCCGCCCCGATGGCAGTACCCAGTCGATGACCCGGCGCATGCGCGAACGCATGATGCGCGAGGGCCTGATGCGCGTGCTCAGCACCCAGCCTGTGGTGGCTGGGGCCCTGGACGAAGTGGCCCGCACCGCCTTGCGCAACACTGTCTCCACACCCGGGGCCGACGCGGCCTCAGATCCCCGGCCTGACAAAGGCTGAGGGGGGCCTGTGGTGCTTTTTCCTGTTTCGTGCTCAGGCGGTGGTGCTGGGCACGGGCTCGCCGCTCAGGCGGCGGCGCACCCACAGCAGGTGGCTGCGCAGCGCGTACAACTCGTCGGTGTAGGACAGGGGCAGGTGGATGTGGCTGAGTTGCTGTTCCACCTCGTCAAGCTCGGCCAACAGGCTGGGCGCATCGGCTTCCTGGCGGTCGAAGCGGCCTTCGATGTCGCGCAGGCGCCCGTACCAGCGGAACACCCGTGAGCGCACCCGGAAAGTATACAGCGGTGGCACCACCCGGCTCAAGGGCAGCACGATGGCCACGATCACGCCCAGGGCCAGGGCCATGCGCTGCACCAGGTTGGCCAGCCAGAAGGGCAGGTGCCGCTGCAGGATCGACGGGCCCTCGGTGTAGGCGCGCTCGGCTTCACGGCTCAGCGGCAGTTCGCTGTGGTTGAGATTGGGAAACTCGCGCGCCCGGTTGAACCAGCCCGCCCCGCCATGCAGGCGCAAGGCCTGTTGGGCAAACAGCTGCTGCAGGGCCGGGTGGGTGTCTTCGTGGGCGAGCAGCGAAGTGGTCGAGGCCACCAGGCGCAGGTCCCGCCCCGGCAAGTCACGTGCCAGATCCACCATGCCACGCGGCAGGGTGACCGGGCTCAGGTAGGGAAAGCGCCGTGCATAGGCCTCGCTTTGCACAAAATTCATCAACTGCACGCCGGGGGTCTGAAGCAGCATGCGCACAAAGGCCGATTCGGGGGCCGAGGCAAACACCACCGCATCCAGTTCACCCGCCAGAAACGCCACCGTGGCCTCGGTCTGGGCCAGGTGCGACAGCTTGAGTTTGGCCGGGTCCAGGCCATTGGCCTGCAGCATCTGGTTCATCAAGGCCGGCACACCGGTACCGGGGGCCCCCACGTTGACGCGCAGGCCACGCAACTGAACCAGGCTGTTGAGTGGGCGGCTGCTGCTGGCCTGCTCTGCGGCTGTCGCGCTGGGCCGGTAAAACACCCAGATCGGTTCGACAAACAGGCTGCCCAGCGACACCAGGGCCTGGTCGTCGTCGGCGGTCTCGGCCGAGGCTGTGCCGCCCTGTACAAAACCCAGGTCGGCGCGACCTTCAGCCAGCAACTGCAGGTTGGCGGCCGAGCCCTCGGAAGGTAGCAAGTGCACGGTGATGCCTTCGCGGGCCAAGGCCTCGGCATAGGCCTTGCCAAAGCGTTCGTAAGCGCTCTGGGCTGGGCCGGTGGCCAGGGTCACCTCGCGTGGCGGGTTGGGGTTGAGCCACCAGTAGGCCAGCCCGAGCAACAGCACGGGCAACAGAGCGATGGGCCCCGCAGACACCAGCAGGTCGCGCAGGGTGAGCAGGTAATAACGCAGGGTGCGTGACAGGCTGGACATGGCGACTCCTCAGCGTGCTCGGCGTGGCCGGTACACATCGGCGGCCGCAGGCAGGCGCAGGCCCTCTGCCGTGGTCAGGCCACGGGCTGCCAGCACGGCGTTCAAGGTGGCGCGGGCCGTCACTTCGGCAGCCAAGGTGGCCAGTACCATCATGCCCGGCGAACTGGCGGCACGCCCGGTCGCCAATGCGAACACGGTGTCGCCGTCCGAGGGGGTGTGCACCGGGTTGATGGCCCGGGCCAGGCCGTCATGCCCTGAGACGGCCAGCCGGTGTGCCTGGGTCTTGCTCAGGGGGGCATCGGTGGCCACCACGGCCAGGGTGGTGTTGGTGCCAGGCAGCAAAGGTTTGGGTGGCTCGCCGCGCAGCAGGGCGCGTCGGCTGTCCAGCAGATTTTTTCCGTTCAGGGTGCGGGCGCCGGCGACGACGGCGCCGGTGTCGGGGTCGATCACATCCCCCAGCGCGTTACAGGCGACCAAAGCGCCCACCGTGACCCCGGCCACGGTCAACGAAGCGGTGCCCACGCCCCCTTTCATGGCCCGGTCGATGCCGAAGATCTTGCCCACGGCGGCGCCCGTGCCGGCGCCGGCGTTGCCTTCGGCAGGTCGTCGGGTGCCGGCCGCCGCGCAGGCCGCGTAACCCGCAGCCGCGTCCGGGCGGATGCGCATGTCGCCGACCAGCAGATCGAACAGCACGGCGGAGGGCACGATGGGCAGGCGACCCACGCCCACGTTGAAGCCCACGCCTTGCTCCTCCAGCCAGCGCACGGCACCCGTGGCGGCCTCCAGCCCCCAGGCGCTGCCACCGGCCAACACGATGGAATGCACCTGCTGAACCAGGTTGGAGGGGTCGAGCAAGTCGGTCTCGCGCGTGCCAGGGGCCGCGCCGCGCACGTCCACACCGGCTACCGCACCTTCGCGGGCCAGGATGGCGGTGCAGCCGGTGGGTCGGCGCGGGTCGGTGAAATGTCCCACCTCGATGCCGGGCACGTCGGTGATGCTGCCAGGGTGGCGGCGGCGCAAGGTGGCCGGGGTGGGGAGGGGGGAGCGGACGGCTTGGGTCATTCGGTGTGGCTGGGGGGCGAGGGCGATGAAAGGCAGCGCCCGATTATGGGCGCAGGTGGCTGGCAAGCCCTGCGTGCCTCAGGCGCCCACGACTTGCCCAAGGCGCCCGACCGGCCGCCCATTTTCGCGAACCGGGCTGGCCGGCGCATTGGGCCAGCTCAGGCCAGGCGGCTGCGCGCCTTGTCGATCCAGACCTGCAGGTGGTCGATCAGGCCCTGTTGGCTGAACGAGCAGCTCTCTTCCGAGAACAGGGCCGAAGACTCCAGCCGGTCCAGCAACTGCCCCAGAACCTCGCCAAATGCGGGGGGCAGCGCGGCCAGCAAGATCTCGAAAAGGCGGGCCTGGTGACTGAACTCGTGGGGTGACAGGCTGCCGCTGCGCAAACTGTCGAACAAGGAGGTCAGGGCGTCAAGTTGATGGGATGGCGTCATGGGGGCTGGGCGGGGCGCCTTCGGCACCGGTGGACTTTGTTCGTTGGACGGAGGAAATGCGAAATTTCTGATCGCATTCGCATTTGTCTTGCGGCATTTTCCTTGAATTCGCTGATTTTTTGATCCGCCCCCTGGGACAGGGCTTGTCACTTCCTAGAATAGAAACATGTTGAAACTCATAAATGCCAAGCAATTGAGGCTCGGCATGTATGTGCACAAGTTCGAAGGGTCCTGGTTGCACCACCCTTTCTGGCGCAGTGCCTTTTTGCTGGAAGATCAAAAAGACCTCGACTCGATCATGGCCAGCGGGGTCACCGAGCTGTGGATCGATCTCTCCCGCGGCTGTGGTTTGCCCGAACCTGCGCCTGCGCCTGTGCCCACTGTCGAGGTGGTGTCGGCCCCCCCCGCTGCGCCGGTTGCTGCGCCCGCGACTGCCGCCCCGGTACGCCAGCCGGCCACCAGCATGAGTCAGGAGTTGGTGCAGGCCAAGCGCATCCTGCTGCAAAGCCGGGATGCCGTCACTTCTTTGTTCAATGATGTGCGCCTTGGCAAGGCCATCGACGTCAACGGGGCCCTGCCGCTGGTAGAAGAGGTCACTTCTTCGGTGATGCGCAATCCCGGCGCCCTGGTCAGCATCGTGCGGCTGAAGAACCGAGACGACTACACCTACATGCACTCAGTGGCGGTGTGCGCCCTGATGGTGGCGCTGGCCCGCCAACTGGGGCTGGATGAGACCCAAAGCCGTGATGCGGCCATGGGCGGCCTTATGCACGACTTGGGCAAGGCCTTGATGCCGCTTGAGGTGCTCAACAAGCCCGGCAGTCTGACCGAAGGCGAGTACGGCATCATGAAACGCCACCCAGAGGCCGGCTGGACGCTGCTCAAGGAGGGCGGTGGTGCCACGGAGGCCACGTTGGACATCGCACTTCATCACCATGAGAAGGTGGATGGCTCCGGCTACCCGCACCGCCTCAAGAGCACCGACATCACGCTGATGGCCCGCATGGGTGCAGTTTGCGACGTGTATGACGCCGTCACGTCCAACCGGCCCTACAAGGCCGGTTGGGATCCGGGCACATCGATCCGGCGCATGAACTCGTGGGCCGGCCATTTTGACCCTGTGATCCTGAAGGCCTTCATCCGCAGCATCGGCATCTACCCTGTGGGCTCGCTGGTCCGGCTGGAGTCCGGGCGCCTGGCGGTGGTGACCGAGCAGAACGACAGCTCGCTGCTCACCCCCAAGGTCACGGTGTTCTTCTCGCTCAAGTCGAACGAGCCCATTTCGCGCCAGGTACTGGACTTGGCGGGACGTCACAGCCACGAGAAGATCGTGGCCGTGGAAGACAAGGAAAAGTGGGGCTTCAAGTACCTGGACGAGATCTGGTCAGAGGCCTGAGGACCTTGGTGGTGGCCCGCCCAGGAATGGGCCGGGCGGTGGGGCCGATGCCAGCACGGGCCCCGTGGCCCGCTTACAACTTGGCCAGCCGGTCGAGCGCTGCCTGCAAGGTTTCATCCTTCTTGGCAAAGCAGAAACGCACCACCCGCTGATCAAAGCCATTGCCATAAAAGGCTGACAGCGGGATGGCGGCGACGCCGATCTCGCGCGTGAGCCACTGGGCAAAGTCGGCCTCGCCCAGATCGCTGACCTCGGAAATGTCCACGCACTGGAAGTAACTGCCCTCGCTGGGCAGCAGCTTGAAGCGGGTGCGCTCCAGGCCGGCACGGAACAGGTCCCGCTTGCGCTGGTAGAAGGCTGGCAGTTCCAGGTAGGGGCTGGGGTCGGCCATGTAGCGGGCCAGTGCATGCTGCACCGGGGTGTTGACCGTGAACACGTTGAACTGGTGCACCTTGCGGAACTCGGCCGTCAAAGGGGCCGGTGCGGCCACATAGCCCACTTTCCAGCCGGTCACGTGGTAGGTCTTGCCAAAGCTCGAGACGATGAAGGCACGCGCTGCCAGGCCGGCAAAGCGCGCGGCGCTCTGGTGGGTCTGGCCGTCGAACACCATGTGCTCGTAAACCTCGTCGCTGATCAGGAAGATATCCGTCGGGGCCAGCAGGTCTTGCAGGCGCAGCATGTCAGCTTCGCTCCACACGGTGGCGCTGGGGTTGTGCGGCGAGTTGATCAGGATGGCGCGGGTGCGCGGCGTGATGGCGGCCGCAATCAGGTCGAAATCGGGGCGGAAGGTGCCAGGTGTGAGTGGCACGCGCACCACCACGCCGCCGGCCAATTCGATGTTGGGCACGTAGCTGTCATAGCAAGGCTCCAGCACGATCACTTCGTCACCAGCCCGCACGATGGCCAGGATGGCGGTGATGATGGCTTGCGTGGCGCCGGCCGTGACGGTGATCTCGTCGGCGGCGCTGTAGTGGCGGCCATGCAGGGCTTCGATCTTGCGAGAGATGGCTTCGCGCAGCGCTGGCACGCCGGCCATCGGGGGGTACTGATTCAGACCCTGCTGCATCGCCTGGGTGACGTCGTCCACCAGGCGCGGGTCACAGTTGAAGTCGGGGAAGCCCTGGCCCAGGTTGACGGCGCCCGTCTCGGTGGCCAGGGCCGACATCACCGTGAAAATCGTGGTGCCCACGGCAGGCAGCTTGGTTTGCAGCGGAGGGGTGCGGCCGATGGCCGGGCTGGCGGTGGTGCTCATGGCTGGAGGCGAATGGGTGAGGTGGATCAGAGTTCGTAGTCGTTCACGTGGCCGCTCAGGGCCTTGGCGATCAGGTCTCGGCTGAGGCGGTCGCTCAGCAACTCGGCAAATTTGAACACGAAATTGCGCAGGTAGGCGCTGCGCTTGAAGGCCACGCGGGCCACGTTCTGGCCAAACAGATGCCCCATGGGGCGCACGGCCAGATCGCCAATGGGGTCGTCGCGCACCGCCATCTCGGCCACGATGCCCACGCCCAGACCCAGGCGCACATAGGTCTTGATCACGTCGGAGTCGATGGCTTCCAGCGCGATGCGCGGTTGCAACTTCTTGGCCGCAAAGGCCTGATCGATGCGGGTGCGCCCAGTGAACGAGGGGTGATAGGTGATCAACGGCTCGTGGGCAATGTCTTCGAGGCTGAGGCGCTCTTTCTGCGCCAAGGGGTGCTCAGGCGGAAGCACCAGTACGTGCTGCCATTCGTAACAGGGCAGGGTGACCAGGTCGGCATAGTCGGCCAGGGATTCGGTGGCAATGCCGATTTCGGCGATCTCGTCGAGCACCATGCGCGCCACCTGGTCGGGGGCACCCTGGTGCAGGCTGACGTTGACCTTGGGGTAGGCCTCGCGCAGTCGCGCCACCGGTACGGGCAGCACATAGCGGGCCTGGGTGTGGGTGGTGGCAATCGACAGCGTGCCGCTGTCCTGGGCGCTGAACTGTTCGCCGATGCGGCGCAGGTTGCCCACTTCGCGCATGATCAACTCGATGCTTTTGAGCACGTGCTGGCCCGGCTCGGTGATGCGTTTGAGGCGCTTGCCGTGCCGGGCAAAGATTTCAACCCCCAATTCCTCTTCGAGTTCGATGATCGCCTTGGACACACCGGGTTGCGAGGTGTGGAGCGCCTTGGCGGCTTCGGTCAGGTTCAGATTGCGCCGGGCGGCCTCCTGGACGAAGCGGAATTGGTGCAGGTTCATATCGAATATCAGCTAAAGATTCTGGGCATTATGCTGCAGAAGTCTATTGAAACTGGCCGCCCCTGGCTCCCTTCACGGTGCCAGGGCGACCACGGCCAGGGCGTCCAGGATGTCGGGGTGTTCACCCACTGCATCGCTTTGATCGAACACCACCGCCGGGTGCTGGCGGGCCAACTCGGCCATCAGCACCGGCAGGTCTTCGCGGGCATGGCGGCCCACCCCCAGGAACATGGGCACCACGCGCACCTGGGTGGCGCCCTCGGCGATCAGTGCGGCTGCGGCCTCGGGCAGGCTGGGGGCGGTGAGTTCGAGGTAGGCGCAGCACACGCGGGTGCCCGGCGAGCGTTCGCGCACGCGCTGGGCCACGGCTTCGATGGGGCGTGCCCAGGCCGGATCGCGGGAGCCGTGGGCAAACAAGATGATGGCGGTCATGGTTCGGGTCTCGTTTCTCGGACGGCAGGCGGTCGGGGTCAGCGTCGCAACACCAGCCAGCCAAAAGCGGCCAGCGACATCAATGAATAGATCAGGCCAGGCGCGGCAGCCACCACCCAGGGCACCCAGTTCTGCAGGTTGCCGATGTAGCCGAACACGTTGTTGAGCAGGAAGAAGCTGATGCCCGCCATCACGCCGCCAAACACATAGGTGGTAATGCCACCCGAGCGGAAGTGCAGGTAGGCAAAGGGCAGGGCCAGCACCACCATCACCAGGCAACTCAGCGGGTAGAAGACCTTGCGCCAGAACTCGATCTCATAGCTCTGTGCACTTTGTCCGTTGGCATCCAGGTGCTGGATGTATTCGAACAGGTCGATCGTGCGCATGCGGTCGGGCTTGAGCAGGGCGGCCGAGGCCATTTCGGCGGTGATTTGGGTCGGCCAGCGCAGATGAGGCACCTTGCTCTGGTCGATGCGCGCGCTGGATCGCTCTTCGTTGGGGAACTCGCTGCGCTGCACGTCCTCCAGCTGCCACGAATCGTCCTTGTTGAAGTGTCCGGTCTCCGCACGCGTCATCGACACGAGGTGCCCCTGCGGGTCGAACTCGAAGATGCGGATCTTTTGCATGCCGCCATCCGGCCGCATCCGCGCAATGTTCACGGCATACGAACTGTAGGCCTGGCGCTCCTTCATCCAGGCACCGGTCTGCCCGGTGGTCAGGCGGCCCTGGTAGCGGGCCTTCATCAACTGGCCTGCTCGCTCGGCTGCCGGCGCCAGGTAGTCGCCCACGGCAAAGGTGGTCAGCACAAAGGCCAGGCCCAGCACCAGCAGGGTGCCCAGCGCCCGCCAGGGCCCCAGGCCGCTGGTACGCAGAATGGTGAACTCGGAGCTTTGAGCCAGGTTGGCCATCACGAAGATGGTGCCGATCAGCACAGTGATCGGAAACAGCTCATACAGGTGGCTCGGAATGGCCAGGCCCACATACATCAAGGCCTGGGTGATGTGGTAGCCGCCCTGGTTCACCCAGCGCAATTCATCCACCAGATCGAAAAAGAAGAACAGCGCCAGAAAGCCCAGGGTCACAAAGGACACCGCGCTCAGGATCTGCCCATACAGGTAGCGGCGGATCGTGTTCATGCCGACTCCCTCGCGCTCAGCCGGCGAAGCAGCAGGTGGCGCCAACTCCAGTTGTAATGGCGCTTGGCCAGCAAGGCCAGGCCCACGATGCCGGCACCCCCATGCAGCAACAGCATGAACTGCCCCGCCTGAATGCTGCTGTTGGCCACCCAGTTCTGCCCCAGGTTGATGAAGTTGTAATACACCACAAAGGCAAACAGGGCGAACACCAGGCTGCCCGCGCGCCCGGCCCGTGGGTTGACCACCGAAACTGCCAGGGCCAGCACCACAAAGTTGAGGCCCGCCAGGGCCAGGCCCAGGCGCCAGGTCAGTTCGCCCAGGTTGGGGGGGGTGGGCTCGCGCAACAGGCGCAAGGTCGACATGGCCTTGGTCGGGCCGTCATCGGCATCGCCCAGGCTGTTGCTGCCGATCAGGGTGCCGTATTCGCTGAAATCGCTGACTTTGATGCTGCCATCGCTCATCAATTGCTCCATGCGCTGCCCCTGGCTGAGCAGCACGTAGCGCCCGTGTTGAAGGGTTTCGATGCGCGCCGTGCGGGCCGAGGTGACCGCCTCCTTGCCGTGCTCCTGGGCCGCGATGAACACGTTGTTGCCGGTGGTGTTGTCGTTGGACTGCTTGTCCACAAAAAACACCCGCGCCCCATTGGCTGATTCCTGGAACTGCCCTGGGGCCACCCGCTCCACGTCGCCGCGCTTTTCATAGTGGTCACGCATGTCCTGCACCTGCTGGTTGGACCAGGGCCAGCCCACCAGGGCCAGCAAGGCAATCACCAGCAGCACGGGCCAGGCAAAGCGGAACAGGGGGGAGACAAAGCTGGCCAAGCCCCGTCCGCTGGCAAACCAGATCACCATCTCGCTGTCACGGTACATGCGTGACAAGGTGCCGACAATCGAAACAAACAGGCTCAGCGCCAGGATGGTGGGCAGGTGGCCCAGCACCGTGTAGCCCATGACCATCATCACGTCGGACGGGCTGACGGCACCCCGCGAGGCCTGCCCCAGCGTGCGGATCAGCATCATGGTCATGACCACCGTGGCCAGCACCACCAGCGTGGCGCCGAAACTGCGGGCCAGTTCCTTGCGCAGAGTTGAATGGAATAACATAGAACGAGATAAAAGGGTGATTATGAACTTTGAACTGAAACCCCTCAGCCTGTCTGCGGCCGCTGCCGAGAAGGCTGATCTTCTGGTGATCCTGGTGCCTGAGGGCTTCAAGCCCGGCCAGGACACCTTGTCCGCCGTGCTCGCGCAAGCCCTCAAGGCCGAAGATTTCGGTACCAAGGCGGCTCGTTTGTTGTCGGCCTACCGGCTGGCCGGCGTCAGCAGTGCCCGGGTCGTGTTTGCCGGTGTGGGCGATGGCAGCGCCAAGCCTGTGCGCCAGGCCGTCCAGGCCGCGGTGGCCACGGTACGTGCCGAGTCCGTCAAGCGCCTGTCGGTGGTGTTTGCCGGCGCCGAGGTCTCCGCCTCGGCCGTGCGCTCGGCTGTTCAGGCCTTGGCAGATGGCAGTTACGTCTACACCGCCACCAAATCACGTGCCGAAGGCCGTGTGTTGCAAAAAGTGACGCTGGGCCTCGCGACCACCCCCAACGCCGAGCAGCGTGCCGCCCTGGCCCAGGCCAGCGCTGCCGTGACGGGGATCGAACTGGCCAAAGAGTGGGGCAATCGCCCAGCCAACCATGCCACCCCCACCGATCTGGCGGCCGCCGCCAAGGCCCTGGCCAGCCGGGGCTCGGGGGTGCAATGCGAGGTTCTGCTGCCGCGTGATGTGGCCAAGCTGGGCATGGGTTCGTTCATGGCGGTGGCCCGTGGCTCCGAGCAGGAACTGCGTTTCATCGTGCTGCGCTACCAGGGCGCCGCCCGCACCCAGGCGCCGGTGGTGCTGGTGGGCAAGGGCATCACCTTCGACACCGGCGGCATTTCGATCAAGCCGGCGGGCGAGATGGACGAGATGAAGTTCGACATGTGTGGCGCCGCCAGCGTGTTGGGCACCTTTCGTGCGCTGGCTGAACTCAAACCCAAGATCAATGTGGTGGGCCTGATCCCGGCCTGCGAGAACATGCCCGACGGCCGTGCCCTCAAACCCGGTGATGTCGTGACCAGCCTCAGCGGGCAGACCATCGAGGTCCTGAACACCGATGCCGAAGGCCGCCTGATCCTGTGCGACGCGCTGACCTACGCCGAGCGCTTCAAGCCGCGTGCAGTGGTTGACATCGCCACCCTCACCGGGGCCTGCGTGGTGGCCCTGGGTGCGGTGCGCTCCGGCCTGTTTGCCACCGATGACACGCTGGCCAATGCCCTGCAGGCGGCGGGCGACCGGGCCCAGGACCTGTGCTGGCGCCTGCCCCTGGACGACGACTACGCCGAGGGCCTCAAGAGCAATTTTGCCGATGTGGCCAACGTGGCCGGCCGCGCGGGTGGCGCCATCACGGCGGCCAAGTTCTTGCAGCGCTTTGCGGGCAAGTTCCCCTGGGCCCACCTCGACATCGCGGGCACGGCCTGGAAGAGCGGCAGCGCCAAGGGCGCCACGGGGCGGCCGGTGGGCTTGTTGCTGGAGTACCTGCTGAGCCAGGCCAGCCACGATGCGGATCAGCCCGCCGTCAAGGCGCCGGTGAAGACCGCTGCCGCCAACAAGCCGACCAAGCCGCCCGTCAAGGCGGCTGTCAAAGCCGGTACGGCGCGTGCCAAGCCCTCTGCCGCCAAGAAGGCATGACCGAAATCGCCTTTCACTTCAACATGCCGCAGAAGCTGCCCTATGTGCTGCGGCTGATCCGCAAGGCGGTGGCAGCAGGGGCGCGCGTGACGGTGACCGGGGCTGAGACCCAGTTGCGCACGGTGGATACCCGCCTGTGGGAGCTGGCTCCGCATGAGTTCATCCCTCACTGTGCGGCAGGCGCTGAAGCCCATGTGCTGCAGCATTCCCCCGTGCTGCTCACCGCCGATCTCTCTTTGCAAAGCCAGCCCCAGGTCTTGGTCAACGTCGGCGCCGAGGTGCCGGCCGGTTTTGAGCGTTTTGAGCGAGTGATCGAAATGGTCAGTCTGGAAGACGCAGACCGCCAGGCCGGGCGGGCCCGCTGGCGTCACTATGCCGATCGTGGTTACGCCATTCAGCGCCACGACATCCAGGTCAAAGGAGGCGCATGATGAACCAACCCCCCCGAGTCCCTCCGCGCTTCGTGCCCACCTTGACCGAGGTGGTGCAGGTGGCTGCGCCGCCCGTGGCGGCCCCGGCCCTGGATGCGCTGGCCTTTGAAGAGCAACTGGTGCACCGTGTCATGCAGCGCGTGGACGCTTTGCTGGAGCAGCGGGTGCAGCAGGCCGTGGCCCACGTGATCGAGGAGCAGACACGCAGCCTGCTGCCCCGGCTGCGGGAAGAGCTGGATTCCGTGGTGCGAGGCTCGGTCACCGAGGCGCTCGCGCAGGAACTCGCATCGCCGCGCTGAGCACGCGTGAAGCCTGTTTGACCCACCTCATGCCGGGGCTGTTGTTTTTGATGACTTATCGTGTTCCCTGATGTTTCTGTTGTGAGGATTGCGCTATCGTGCTTTTCACTGAGTCAAGATCAACCTCAGCACTTATCTCGGAGTCTTTTATGCAAATGAAGTTGAAAATCACCGCTGTTGCTGCCCTGGCAGTTCTGGCAGGCGCTGCCTCGGCACAAGACGTTCAGGTCGTGAAGATCGGCCACGTCGCCCCGATGTCGGGCGCCCAGGCCCACTACGGCAAGGACAACGAGAACGGCGCGCGCATGGCCGTTGAAGACCTGAACACGCAAAACATCGTGATCGGGGGCAAGAAGATCAAGTGGGAACTGGCCGCTGAAGACGATGCAGCCGACCCCAAGCAAGGCACGGCCGCTGCACAGAAGCTGTGCGACGCCAAGGTCGCTGGCGTGGTCGGTCACCTGAACTCGGGCACCACCATCCCGGCTGCCAAGGTGTACAACGACTGCGGCATCCCGCACATCACCGGTGCGGCCACCAACCCCAACCTGACCAAGCCCGGTTACAAGACCACCTACCGCATCATTTCGAACGACAACGCGCTGGGCGCTGGTCTGGCCTTCTATGCGGCTGACACCTTGAAGCTCAAGCGCGTGGCCGTGATCGACGACCGCACGGCTTATGGCCAGGGCGTGGCCGATGTGTTCAAGAAGATTGCCGCCAGCAAGGGCATCACCGTGGTGGACGAGCAGTTCACGACCGACAAGGCGACTGACTTCATGGCCATCTTGACCTCGATCAAGGCCAAGAACCCGGACGGCATCTTCTTCGGTGGCATGGACCCGCAAGGCGGCCCGATGCTGCGCCAGATGGAGCAACTGGGTCTGGGCAACGTGAAGTACTTTGGTGGTGACGGCATCTGCACGTCCGAGCTGGCCAAGCTGGCCGCGGGCGCCAAGACGCTGGAGAACGTGGTGTGCGC